>SBBT01000028.1 GCA_005239595.1 Candidatus Troglogloeales bacterium
CATCCAATCCAGGAACCGGATAATGACTGACCACACCCGTCAGTGGATCACACAGATCCTCAGTGCAGGCATCGCCATCATCCAATCCAGGAACCGGATAATGACTGACCACACCCGTCAGTGGATCACACAGATCCTCGGTGCAGGCATCCCCATCATCCAATCCAGGAACCGGATAATGACTGACCACACCGGTCAGTGGATCGCAGGTATCAATCGTGCAGGCATCGCCATCATCCACGATAACGCCTATGCAGAGATCGGCCTCGCAGGCATCACCAACCCCATCTCCATCCACATCCGCCTGATCGGGATTGCCAACATCAACACAATTGTCACAACTATCCCCTACACCATCGCTGTCTGAATCGTCCTGACTGGGGTTAACGATTAAATCACAGTTGTCAACACAGTCGGCAACGCCATCCAAATCGGTATCCGGGAAACCCTCATCCACAACCCCGTCACCATCGTTATCCACACCATCGCAACTTTCAAAAGAAAGCTTCTCGGATGGAACCAAAAGAACTACTGCGTTATTAAGGTATAAAACAGCCATATTGGTAAACTGATTTTCTATAGAAATGTACCGATCATAAAGGGCGGGATCAATTAAGTACCCCGTTAGATGCTCTAAGGGGCTGCGAATTGGGGTAATCTCCACGACATTTCCCGTAGGGCCAAGCCGTGTCTTTTGCACCGGGTTGCAGAAAAGGACAGGCTGATGAACAGTGTGTTGCGATTGCCCAAACTGATCGATAAGCGTAACTGGAATAGCCAAGGGATTCCCCGTGGCGTCATAGCAGTTAAAGTGATCTAACAGGGCCAGGTTCGTCAGCTCGTTATTCTTCTCTGTTGGAACAAAGAGAAACCGCGACGGACCTACGGTTAATAAACTCTCTCCGAACTGGTTTCTTACCGTAACAAGACGTGTTGGTATCTCTTCGGGGGGAGACAGCTCATACCCGGTTAGATGGGCATTAAGACCGCTAACCCCCGTTATCTCCCCATTAGGGAGTATCTTTGTTACTGGATTGCCAAAAAGCAGGGGCCGGAGCACCTGGCGTGTCTCTGTTACTCCAAATTGATCTAACAATCGGACTGTTTCGTTAACAGGATCTCCATCTACAGAATAGAGCTTGAAGTGGTCTAATGGAGTACGCACCTCTACCCTACAGAACTCGTCACATCCATCGCCATTTAGATTGTTTCCGTCATCACATGTCTCTCCCGGAACATTAATACTCCCGTCCCCACAGAACGGCGCGGGATCACCCGACCGAACATAAAATCTATAACGCCCAAGGTGAGGACTGTTAAGACTGTTATTAATCAGTCCGGTGCCAAAGTTTGCGTCGAGAAAGGCCCCATTTATCCCCGAGCCAAAAAGCTCAAAGGAGGTCCCCGGCGCACCCGTACCATTGGAAAAGCCGACACGGGCAGAACTGCCGCCCAGACAGGCGATGTTTCCCCCGCTGGCCTGACCCGTCTCCCATCGGATATGATCGTAGTTAAACTCGATGTCAAAATCGCCCAGCCCAACATCCGAGCGATCGATCAGAATAACCTGAAAGTGGTTTCGGAACGCACTGTCAAGCTGAGGGGAACTATAACAGTCGACATCAATCCACGTTGCCCCAAAGGCAGGGCGTCCATCTACCGTCCCTGTCCCGTACCGTGTCGGCTCTCCGGCTTCTCGCGTATCGACATCGGCAAAAAAAGGAGCAATAATCACCCTTCCAGTGGAAGTCAGACTAAAAGGAGTATATGTAGGCAAAGGGCCGTCAAACGTAAGGTTTCCATTATTGTTTACAAAAAGGTGGGTATAGCTGATGCCAAAGAAACTTAACGTGGAGCCAATCGGCACCAAGCCTGTGGAGCCATCATCATTGGGCGCTAACGTACTGGAGCGGAATCCTTGGCGTATCACGCCGGAATCGCAAACGTCGCCAACACCATCCCCATCGGCATCCTCCTGACCGGGATTGACAGTGTCTATACAGTTATCTGCCGCGTCAGATACCCCGTCTCCATCAGAATCCAAATCACAGACGTCCCCCAACCCATCCCCATCGGCATCTTCCTGGCCGGGATTGGCAACAAGCGGACAGTTGTCACAGACATTACCCACACCATCGCCGTCTGTATCGGCCTGATCGGCGTTGGAGACCAAAGGACAGTTGTCACAGACATTACCCACACCATCGCCGTCTGTATCGGCCTGATCGGTGTTGGAGACGAGAGGACAGTTGTCTATACCATCAGACACGCCATCTCCATCAGAATCTGTAACTGTAATATTAAAGGCAATATCAACCCCTCCCACCGGAGCCCCGGCAGGCGTGAGCACAGGGACAAAGTCCGTTGGAACATCGGGAGGCTCGGTGGTTGCCTCACTTACCCCGTTGTAAAACTCTTCAGTACCGGGCAATGGAATAATGGCGGCGGCAAAGGCCCCCGGACCCAGCTCATCTAGTTCGACACGATGAGAAGCCCCTCCCGTCAAACCATTAATCGTATAGGTACCATCACAGAGTGGAGAGGTACCAAAATCACCGGAAATGGAAGAAACGGCACTGAAAAATGGATCGGCAAGGTTCCGCGCAATCACGTTCACGCCGGAGACCGGAGTTATCCCATCTGTGGAGAAGACTTTGCCAGAAATCTTACCGGTCGTTGGAAAGAAAGCCGGTTCCGGATACAACGATGAGATCATCGCAATATCATCGGCCTCCAAGTCAACATCCATACCGGACAACGCAAAAGGATACATGGTTTCGACCGACGTGATGGGCGGCAACCCAAAGCCCAGCACAGGTAGACCCGAATCAACGGCAAGGCCGTTCACCTGGGAGTGATGCAGGCCCGAAAAGTGGCCAAACTCATGGACAAAGACCGAATCGAATTCGGCCTTGGTTAAATCAAAACCCGCACCGTCAAGAAAAGCGCCATTAAACGCGGCAGAGCCTTCGATAATCGTTGGAGTAGGCCCTGGGATACCAAAGTCAGGCCCGGCAAATCCCAATATACCGCTGCCTGGCCCAAACAGTGCGGCAAAGATTGACCCATCCGCATCGTAGACAATCGGGTTCAACCCATCCGGTGCGGCGCCCATTAAAAACGGCCCGAAGTTTGTCGCATCGACATTTACCGGAAGGGGCGCTCCCGACACAAACGAGATGGTTGCCGTTGGGACGGCCTCCCATATATCAAATGCCGCGTCGGTTGCCGCAACCGCTCCGGCATTGTCATACCCGGCCGTGCCGGGAACACCAAGATCACCCAAGTCCGGGTTCCAGACAACCGGCGCGGGCCCCCACGTAAACGGAACACAGGCCCCGTCGGTAAAAATAGAGCTTCCGCCAAAGCCGGGGGTTGATTCCAGTAATATAAAAAGCCCTACTAACCCAAAAACAAATCGATTCCGCATGCTGTTCTTCATCGGGGAAACCTCCTAGTAAAATATCGCCTAAGCTATCGTTTAAGCCCTTCCTGTTGAACCTTAACCGTCTTTTTGACCGTAGCAATAAACTCCAGATAAGAAACCGCGCCGTTGTTGGGACGAACGGTATCGCTGCCTATTTCCTGGTCTAAACCGGCACTCTCCACACCGCCAACAACACGGACAGGCTGCCCGCTATCATCCTTCGTGATCCGGAACACCCCTTGGGCCAGACCAACGGGGGAAGAAAGCCCAAGATGGCTCTCCGGAGTCAAAAACAACACAACATCTTCATCGGTCTTGTAGGCGGGAAATCCTGACTTAGACGTCGATTTAGATTTAGCGCCAGCACCCCGGCCTTCACCGACAACAAACAGTTTATTTTCCAGTCGAACATGTTTTATAACCAGCGTTTTTGCATGCTTCCCCTTCAGAGTGTCTGAAACCGATATCGTATATTGGGTTATTGGAATACGCCCTCCTCCGGGGGCCGGAATAGAGCTTTCCACCGACGAAAGGACATGCCCCACCACAATTCGACCCGCCTGAGCAGTCATCTGGGACAAGTTTAAATTTTGGCTTTGTAAGGCCCAACCCCCCCGATGAGAGAACACCAGAAGGGCAACAATGCCCAACATCGCCGCCTTTTTCCAAAACGCTCTCTTCGCCCCACTTGCTGAAAAAATCTTAGCTTTCATAGCCTCCTCCTCTACACCTGAATAAAAAATCATTCCCAAAACACAAACGGGCAACTGCCCTGTTCTGTCCTGTTCTTCGGGCCCCAATAAGGTGGGGGTTGTAGCAAATC
>SBBT01000132.1 GCA_005239595.1 Candidatus Troglogloeales bacterium
CCTCCCTGGTTGACGGCGGCGACCGAAGAATCGAGCGTTTTCAGCCATGGGACAATGCCGTTGGAATGCCCGTTGGTGGCCCGGATGTGTGAGCCTCGGGAACGGACACGATGATAGGCAACGCCGATACCGCCAGCGTATTTAGACAGGAGGGCGACCTCGGTATATTTCTGGTAGATCGCCTTCAAGTCGTCCTGTGGCGAGTCGAGGAGATAACAGGAAGACATCTGCGGGTGAAGGGTACCTGAATTAAAAAGTGTTGGAGAACTTGGCATATATTCGAACGAAGAAATAAGCCGGTAGAAGGTAATCGCCTCCGCCACGTTATCGGTCAGACCGCAGGCAACGCGCATGAAAAAATATTGGGCCGTTTCGATCACATCACGGGTTTTCGGGTTTTTAAGGAGATAGCGGTCATAGACCGTTCTTAGGCCAAAAAATTCGAATAGATCTGAACGCTCCACTTCTATCGCATTGTTGAGTTTTCGGGCATTGGCTGCAACAAAGGCCGCCACAGGCTCGGATATCAGGCCAATGCGCGCACCGAGGGCAACCGATTGAGAGAAGGAATGGATATCCTGATTGGCTACCTCTTTTGCAATGTAGGTGGTCAGCAGACGGGCGGCCAGCCGTGAGTATTCCGGCTCTTCGGTGATCAAAATGGAGGCGGTCTGAATAGACAGGGTATCCAGCTCCTTTGTCGTGGCCCCATTGTAGAGACCACCGATGGTTTTTGTGGCAATCTTCATCGCATCAACATTCGGAAGCCCCACAGCACAGCGCGCCACGGCCCGCACAATCTTGTTGACGTCAACCGACTCAAAAGAACCGTTGCGTTTTCTGACGCGCATCATCGTGTTTTCCGTTTTAGGCAGGACAGACCCAGGCGGTTGCACGGCTGCTTGTCCCTGATTTTCGGTTAAATCGGAAACCGCTGTCACAACGCACTCCTTAAAATAAGGGGACCTACTGCCCTTTTCTCTATGATTGAAGCTAATAGCACATTTTCTTAATACTAGGCAACTGATTGCCGAAGCGTTCTGGCTGCCTCAACCATGGCCGCAAGGGATGCACGTACCTCTTTCCACTGGCGGGTTTTTAATCCGCAGTCTGGATTGACCCAAAGTTGCGCAGGAGATAACACCTTGAGCGCGGAGGCAAGGAGCGATACCATTTCATCCCGGCTGGGAACTCGAGGAGAGTGGATATCGTAGACCCCGGGGCCGATTTCGTTGGGATACTTATATTCCTTGAAAGTGCCCAATAGTTCCATCTGCGAGCGAGACGTCTCAATCGAAATCACATCCGCATCGAGGGCCCCGATCGCTTCGATGATGTCGTTAAATTCCGCATAACACATGTGGGTGTGAATTTGCGTCTTATCTGACACGCCGGAAGTTGCAAGGCGGAAAGCGTCCACCGCCCAGGCAAGGTACTCTTTCCATTCGTCGCGTCGAAGGGGAAGCCCTTCACGGAGGGCCGGTTCATCAATCTGAATCACACGAATCCCGGCCGCCTCAAGATCACCCACTTCGTCTCGGATGGAGAGGGCGATTTGACGGCAAGTATCGGCCAGAGGCTGGTCATTTCTGACAAAAGACCATTTTAGAATTGTTACAGGCCCTGTCAGCATCCCTTTCATCGGTTTTGTCGTTAGGGACTGGGCGTACTGCGACCAGGCCACGGTCATCGGTTTCGGCCGGCTGACGTCACCATAGATAATGGGAGGTTTCACGCATCGGCTTCCGTAACTTTGCACCCATCCATTTTGGGTAAATGAAAATCCGGACAGATGTTCCCCAAAATATTCAACCATATCGTTTCTTTCGAACTCTCCATGAACGAGGAGATCAAGCCCAATCTCTTCCTGAAAGCGAACCGCCTTCTCAATCTCGGTGCGAAGAAAGGCCTCGTAATTCGCCAGATCCCTCTTTCCCGCCTTAAACTCGGCTCGCACGGCCCGCACATCGCTTGTCTGCGGGAAAGAGCCGATGGTCGTGGTTGGAAGGAGAGGAAGCCGCAGGGATTCCTGCTGCAGTTTCCTTCGGGCCGGATAGGGGCTTTCCCGCTGCAGCATCCTTTTTGTAACCGAGGCCAATCGCTGTTTGACCTGTTCATTGTGGATTCGGGCGGAAGTCTGCTTTTTTAGCATCGTCGCGCGGTTTGCATCCAATGCCTGCGCGACATTTCCGGATCGATCAGAAACAGCGCGCGCAAGAAGGACGGTCTCTTCAACCTTTTGTTTCGCAAAGGAAAGCCACCCTCGCAATTCGTTATCCATTTCCGTTTCGAGGTCGAGGTCTACAGGGACATGCAGAAGGGAACAAGAAGGTGCTATGAAGAGGCGATCGGTCCCACGTTTCTTTATGGCGTGCTCTGCGAGTTTAAGGGCCTGTCCTAAATCGGTCCGCCAGATGTTGCGTCCATCTATCAGGCCGGCAGAGAGCGACAGAGGGGCGGGGGCCTCCGAGAAAAACGTATCGAGCTGTTGTGGCGCCCGGGACAGATCCAAATGAACCGCTGAAACAGGAAGCTGCAACACGGCGGAGAGATTCTCGCCAAAACCGCCGAAATAGGCGGCAATCATGATACGGAGACGTGGCGATACAGATGCAAGCCTACGATAGGCAACCGCCAACTCGGGAAGAAACGGCTGTCCCGAATCAAGGCAGAAACAAGGCTCGTCGATCTGAACCCATTCGGCACCGGCGTTGGCAAGCTGCAGAAACAACTCCTCATAAACCGGCAGGAGTTTATCAAGCAGCGAAAGAGGTTGAAGGTTGGGTTCCTTGGTCTTGCCTAAGAG
>SBBT01000009.1 GCA_005239595.1 Candidatus Troglogloeales bacterium
GGGCTGGCCGCTCAAAACATGCGGCAAGAACCTGTCATCCGATTTAAAAATCTCCCGGTGCGTCCATTCGCACGCTTAAGGAAATCTATTGGCGTGTTTAGCCGCCTGACAATATCTCCCTTACCCATTGTTCACCGTAACGTTGGATTTGCCACTTTCGGATGAACGGGATTTCCTGTAACCCCTCAAGGGTTGTCGGGGCCTTGACCGCGATCGTTTTGATCTGGCCTGTTGTGACCACCAGGGCAGGCTCCACCCCCTCGCTCTTTGCCTGCGAGTCTCGCCACGATTTTAATTTTACGAAGATCTTCTTCTCTTTTTGCGTCATCGGCTCCCCTCTTTCTCTTTTGGGAAGCTGTTGGCGGGATATTAGTCCCTCCGCAATCGCGGCAAGCCAAGCAGCGCTATTTCTATAAACAGCGGTGTTCTTTTCAGGAAAGAGTTTTAATAGCTCGGCCTCATCTTTTGGCAGGTTTTTGGCCATGGACAACAACTCATTGCCGGAGATGATCTTAAATGGCGGCCGGTCATACCGTTTGGCCAGGCGATCCCGCGCCACGGCGAGGGAGCGTAAGACATGCTGCGAGCGCTCTGAAAGGGCGCGCGCCCCTTTTATGCGAAGATAATCATCTGGTTCAAACGATTTCCCATTCCAGGTAATCGTCTCCATGAGCAGACACTCCTCCTCCATAAAATCCTCCCGATGCTTCTTCTTTATCTCTCCCTTTAATATTTCATAGAGCTGGATGAGATGGGAGGTATCCTGGTGGGCATAATCGAGCTGATCCGGTTTTAAGGGACGGAGCGACCAGTCCGACTTCTGATAGCGCTTAGACAATACTATCTGGAAATAATGCGCATACAGGTTCTGCAGGGAACAGGGTGTAATTCCGATCACCCGGGCCGCAAGGGCGGTATCAAAGATAGGGCCGACGCGGAAGTTAAAATCGCGCTGAAGAGAGGCCAGGTCATAATCGGCGCCATGAAGAACCTTTAAGATCGATCTGCTTTCAAAGAGCGCGGCAAGCGGCAGGACTGTATCGAGGAGAAGGGGATCAAAGATATAATGGATTCCATCTCCCGAGATTTGAATCAGGCTGACCTTTTCTTTGTAATGGTAGAGAGAATCCCCTTCCGTATCAATACCGATAACCGGACAGCGCTTTAACGCCGCGATCGCCGCATCCCGCGCATCAGGCGTTGTGATGTAGTGGTATGGAAGGTTCACGTCCGCTTCCCCAATAATCCCTGGGGACGAAAAAGCATCATAACCACCAGGGCCGCACCAAAGATCAGCATTCGGTAACTGGCCAGACCCCGAAACATTTCCGGTAAAAGCGTCAGGAGAATTGCCCCCAGAATAGCCCCGTGGAGGCTCCCCATTCCCCCCAGAACCACCATCGATAAAATGCGCACCGACTCCAGAAAATTAAAACTCTCCGGCGAGACAAACGCATATCTTGCGGCGAAGAAAACCCCCGCCATCCCTGCCACCCCCGCGCCGAGCGTAAAAGCGAGCACCTTGATCCTGGTTGTAGGAATCCCAATCGCTTCAGCCGCGATCGGATCTTCACGAATTGCTATCCAGGCCCGGCCAATCTGGGAGCCTACTAGTCGATGCACGGCCATTGCAACCACGCCCAAGAGAATTAAAACCAAATAGTAAAAATGAATCGGCCGATGAAGGACGAAGCCCGCCACCTCTGGCTGCCGGACATTTAAAATGCCGTTGGGACCATTGGTCACGGAATCCCAGTTGTTGAGAATCAGATAGACGATCTGAACAAAACCGAGCGTCACAATCGCCAAATAGTCCCCGCGAAGGCGCAACGTAATCAATCCCAATATCATGCCAAAGAGGGCCGCCACCCCGCCCCCAAAAAGGAGACCGATCCAAAAACCGATCAAAGGAGAAAAAAGGGCGTAAGCATAAGCCCCGATACCATAAAAACCGGCATAACCCAAATCGAGAAGTCCCGTATAGCCTACCGTAATATTCAGTCCGACGGCAAGCAGGGCATAGAGCCACGCAAGGCTTAAAATATCAATATGGTAATCGTTTAGTAAAACTGGCAAGATCAGCAAGAGGAGAGCAAGGGCGGTAACGAATGGCTTTTTGTCAATATGCTGAAGGGAATCAGCCCCCACCCTCTTTTTCTCCAGGAGAAACCGGACCCACCGGCTCTCCTTGAAGAGAAAGGCAAAATACCGCCAGGCAAGCATGATCGCTGCCAGGCATGCCGATAGTTTTACCGCATTAATCCAGCCCGTTAGTGGCCATGAAAGAAGCCCCAACCAGAAAACCACTAAAAAGATCGCACGAGGCGACAAGGAGACCTCCTTCATTTCCGAAACCTTTATCGGTCAGGAACCCTCTCGCCCAACAATCCCGTCGGGCGGAAGATAAGGACTAAAATTAAAATCAAGAAAGCGAAACCGTCTTTAAATTCACTGGAGACATAGGCGGCCCCTAAACTCTCGACCAGGCCGAGCAGCAGTCCACCTACCATGGCGCCGGGGATGCTTCCAATTCCGCCTAAGACGGCCGCCGTAAACGCCTTTATCCCGGCCACATAACCGATAAAAAAATGGGCGACGCCATAATACATCACCACCATGACCCCGGCCGATGCCGCCAGAATCGAGCCGATCGCAAAGGTGACCGCGATGACATGGTCGATCGGAATCCCGCAGAGCAGGGCCATGACCCTATCCTGCGCCGTCGCCCGCATCGCCTTTCCGAGCCGGGCTTTTCTCACAAAAAGATGGAGTCCCCCCATCAGCAGAAACGCGGCGGTCATGATAAAAAGCTGAATACCGCTGATGGGGATGTCCCCTTCCACAAAAGGACGGACCGGCAGAATATAGGGAAAGACCTTATCCGCCGACCCCTGTGAAAGCATAACGTAGTTTTGCAGAAAAATAGACACGCCGATGGCGGAAATCAGCGGTGATAAGCGGTGCGCCGATCGAAGCGGACGATAGGCAATTCGCTCCATGGTGAGGCCATAGCCGGCGCAGGTCGCTGCGGATAGGATAAAAACCAAAACCAGCGAGAGGACCAGGTGAAATTCGGTCAAGCCGATAGCCGTAAAGAAGGCAAGGTAGATGATACCTAAATAAGCCCCGATCATGTAGATTTCCCCGTGCGCAAAGTTGATCAGTTCCAGGATGCCGTAGACCATCGTATAACCGAGCGCCACCAGGGCATAAACCGCCCCCAGGGTCAGGCCGTTTATCAATTGCTGAAGGAACATGCCGTCTCCTTATTGATGACAGGCTGCACGAAACGGCATCCGGATGGAGCGTCTGATCCCGTAAAGATCAGCAGATTCGCCGCATAACGATGCCGCATCGGACTGGCTTGTCTGCGAAAAGGGTTTTCTCAATGGCAAGGGATAAAAATACCGGGAAACCCCGCATCCTGGATGAAAGCATGCTCCATCACGGGGATTATCGACCAATCCCGATGGTGAATACTTTGTTCCCGCTAAAGGAGGGAACAAGGATCATTTTCCTCTTGCGGTCGAGGCTAATGTCGGCAGGGGTGGTGAGGCCCTCCTTGATAATGGATACCGTTTGATTGGGGGAAACCTTATAAATGGTTCCATCCGTAAAATTGGAAAGATAGAGATTCTCATTGCCGTCGTAATCCAATCCGTCCAAATCCCGCCAGTCGGTATCCTCGATAAACGATTTCACTTTACCATCCTGGCCAAGCTCCACCACCCTTCCCGTGCCCCATGTGTTAGCCATCAATCGTCCCGACTTCGGATGGATGGCAAGTCCATTAGGGCTGCCCAATTTCACATCACGGGAAAAGATACGTACCCGATGCTGATTTTTAGTTTCAATCTTAAAGATCGTTCCCGGCGCGGACGGATCGGTAAAGATCGTGGTGTCAGAAACATACAGGTTCCCCGCCAGGTCCGCAGTGATGTCATTGAGAAACCGGGCCTCTTTGACGTCCACCTGAAAAAGCATTTTACCCGTCTCTTTATCAAACCCGCGAACCGTATCAATGTCGCTGACGTATAAGACCGGTCCCACCAAAGCGAGCCCTTTCGGGGCATGAAGCATGACCTCATCCTGTCCACCCGCTATGAATTTTAAGGCCGTTATCTTTCCGGTCGTATCAAGCTTCGCGATAAATCCATTGTTGTCTTTTTCGGTCGGATCCCCGTTGATGTTCGAGATGAAATAATTTCCCGTTTCCGGATCTACGATAACGCTCTCGGGTGTGGAAAGCCCCGATACCTCAAAGGCGAGCACCGGACAGGATAGCCAGCCGAACAGAATAGACAGCGCTATCACCCGCATGGCATACCTCCAGTCGAAGTCATCCATAAAGGCGCATTTTATTATGTTGGAGAATCGCATGCAAGCCATTTGACAACCGAGCGACGAGGGAGATAGTTTGGCCGCATGACACCTCTACAGAGAAACAGGCTGGCAGCCGTTATCGAAGGATTTTACAAAAACGCCCCCTCCATACGGCAAAGGGATGAAGACCCCATCGCCATCCCGCATCGACATGCCGATCCGAAAGACATCGAGGTGGCAGCGTGGCTTTCGGCGGCGCTGGCCTTCGGCCGGGTATCACTTTTCAGAACGGTAATAGAAAAAATTTTAGCCCTCATGCACGATACGCCCTACCACTATCTGATGACGTTTGATCCCGGTCGGGAACGCCCGAAGTTTCAAAAACTCTATTACCGATTTTATACAGGAGAGGACCTCTTTTCTCTCGTGTCTCAATTGAGCCGCGCGGTGAGAAGTTTTGGAAGCTTACGCACCCTTTTCTCCTCGCTTTATCAGGAGGAAGACGAGGATATCGGCCCCTCTCTTTCCCGGTTCGTCGCAACGATGCGCGGCCTTACGGCCACTCCCCCCTCTCTCATCCCCTCTCCCGCTTCGGGGGGTGCCTGTAAGCGATTGAACCTCTATCTTCGGTGGATGGTCCGCCCGAACGACGGTGTCGACTTTGGCCTCTGGAAAGAAATCCCCCCCTCCAGGTTAATTATCCCGCTTGACGCCCACGTTGTGAGGATCTCCCGTTATCTGGGACTCACAAAAAGATTAAGTCCGAACTGGATGATGGCAAAAGAGATCACGGAAAGTTTGAGACGCTTTGATCCCATTGATCCGCTCAAATATGATTTTGCCCTCTGCCACCTTGGAATCTCCGGGGCCTGTCCCATTCGACCAGACAGAGAAAAATGTAAGATCTGTCCCCTGTTGTCCGCCTGTAAGCGGGGACGGCGTCTGATTCGTTGAAATAAAGGCTATGGATTGTCCAGATAGATCGTCACCGGTTTTTGCGACGGAGGGAGATCAACCTCGACAGAGACAAAATTACGGGGACCGATGACGCCGCGTTTTCCCTTCTGCGTCCTGTCGGAAAATTCGATCTCGGCTCGGATGCGGCCTTCTTTTGGAACATATCCCTTGTAACAATATCGCCTCTTTCGTCCCTCCTGGGTCGCCTCAATCCTCTGATAAAGCACCCCTTCCCAATAGGCCTCTCTGACCGAGTTCTCCGAGCCGGCCGGCGAAAGAAGAATGACATAGGGGATCTCGTTGCATTTCTTGCGCGGTACACGAAGATTCCGGCAAGTTGGAAGATCACACGGCAGGGCATCAAAGTACGGTTTCCACCCTTCTTTTTCCCTTCGATGGTACAGATAGATCTGAAGCCGCCCTTCATAATGCCGAACCCCTTGAAGGTAGATCGGTTTTGCGCCCCGGTTGACAATCCGAAAGAGAACCGGCGTTGGCTCGTCTGAGAAAACTTCCGGAGATGCGGGAGAGGGAACAACGGTTCCGACCGGCAATATACGACTCGCCAGCAGAGAGTGTACCGAAGCCAGCGCACCTTCACGGAACAGAGGCGCGCCGGCATAGACGAGTTTTGGGAAGATAAGAAGGATAACCAGAATCGTCTGCATCATCTCCGTTTTCTACCGCATTGGCCCCGTAGGTTAAGGCACGATACCATAGACCCCACATGCGGCGCCCCGCCCAATGAGAACTGTCTATTCGCTTCCGCCCGTCGGCGGATTACCTTGGGCCAAGCAAAATAACCAGTACACCAACGATAGCAATAGATGCCCCGATAATGTCCCACTGATCCGGAACAGTCTTCTCGACGACACGGAGCCTCAGAAGGGATGAGGCAATGTAAATCCCGCCATACGTTGCGTAGGCACGTCCAGCGAAACTTGCGTCAACTTGCGTCAGGCAAAGCGCGAACAAGACAAGGCTTACCATACCAGGAAAAAGAATCCAAATAGGCCCGCCTTGACGAAGCCAGGCCCAAAATGAAAAACAGCCTGCAATTTCCAGAAAGGCCGCAAATACAAAATAAAGAACGCTCTTCACCTTATATACCTAATAACCGTTGGGCA
>SBBT01000022.1 GCA_005239595.1 Candidatus Troglogloeales bacterium
AAAAACGTGGAAGGAGTTCGCCCCACTGGTAAAAAGCGTGGAGAAGAAGGATGTAAAGAAAGGGATATTTACCCGCCCCGTGACCTCTGATCCGAAGTTTTTTGTTCGGTCGATGGACTATAAAAAACAGAATGCGGATCGAATCAGGAATAGTAACGGTCAAGTCGGACCAGCCATCGAGGAACTGCTTAAAAAGATGCGAGAGAGGCGTGTTGCTGTTGCCCAGGTAGATATTGTGACGCATTCGATGGGTGGGTTGTTGGTGCGGGAGTATTGCAAAGACAAAGTTGATTTTTGTAAGGCGAAGATCCACAAGTTAATCACGATCGACACCCCCCATCAGGGCAGTGAGTTGGCAGATTTTCTGTTGCTCAATCGGGATCATCCCGATGATTTCTTCACCCGCTATAACGTGCCGGACCGGGGGGCGTGCCAGACAACAATCAATGATTTCGTTCGGGGGAAAAAGCGCTTAAAGATAACCCTTATTGACCCGCATCCCATTAATCTGGGGGCCGTTGATGGTCTCTCAACCAATCCGGGACAAGGGGCTTGGGATGAACTTGCGGGTCAGCCTGCTGGTGTGCCCAGCCATGCCATTATTGGGCAGACACCAAATGACAGATTTGGAGGATATTCGAGTGATACTACTAGGCTATGGGGGGGATTTAGCGGTGTTTTTAATGGGTTGAGGCGCGGCTGTGGTTTACGGCCTGATCCTGGGACTGGGGATGCGGCATTAACGCCCGTTTTTAGCGGCCCAAATGATCGGATTGTGAGCGTGGAGAGCCAGCGAGGGGGGTTGGCGAGCCCAATGAGCCATCAGATTAACGACGTAGATCATGTTAGCATACTGGATACGACGGATACCTCTTCTTCGATGCAACATCTTTTTGATCTTCTTAAGGCCTCTCCAGAGGACAGTCGTTTTAGCTTAAACGGTTTTGTAAACCCCTAGAAAGGAGGAAATATGAACCAACTTAATAAAGTCGTATCTCTGAGTATGATCCTATTGCTTGGGGTTTGGGTATCACATGGGGAAGCGTTACGGATTGTAGAACCCAAGGCGGGGACAGTAGTAAAGACAGGAGAGACATTTACGTTTGTGGTGGAGCTGGGACCGGAAGACAGTTGGGTGCGGTTTATTAATTATCCTGGTTGCGATGATTGTTTAGACCATCCCATTACCGATACGACACGACCCTTGCAGATAAAGCACACGCCCACCGTTCCTCTCGAAACGGACCTTGGTGAGAATTTCCTTACGGTGGGAATATCGGATGGTGACCTCGACAATGGCCGACTAGAAAATACCGAAATTCCACTCATTGTTATCTCCGGCACCCCCCCGGTGGAGATTGTCCAAGAGCCGCTGGCAGAATTCGATCGTATTGGAGGTGTTGACGTGAGTCTAACCCCCGAAGAAATACGTTATGGGGATGGGGTGGTCCGAGAACACCCTAAGTCTGAGTTTAGGTATACCTCCAGCGATCCGGAAGTGGTTGCAATTGGCCCCATGGGCGATTGGCAAGCGCTTAAAGAGGGATCGGCCACCGTGACGATTCGTCATAAGCCATCGGGGTTAGAAAAGGAGGTTCCGGTTACGGTGAAGGTTCACCCGCTTGCGCGGATAACCCTTAAACACAAGCCGCCCGTTGCAGTGATTGCGCCTGCTACTCTCACCGTCAAGTCGGGAGAGAAGGTCACGCTGGATGGGCAAGGGAGCTTCGATCCGGAAGGGATGCCGTTCCGATATGAATGGGTTTGGAGAGGTGGCCCTTCCTTTGACATTAACAATGGGCCCACTGTGACCTTCACGGCGCCTGATGTGAGCCAGCCCGAAGAGGTTGTGATTACCTTACAGCTACACAAATATCTACCGGATAACAGGCATCAGATGTCCAGCCTTCGCGCGGTGTCGCGGATACGGGTTGAGCCGTAGGGGCATTAACAAACCTGTCCTGTCCGGATGTTCTGCTGACGACCCGGCGTTTTTCCATTTGGAACAGACGATGTCCCGCTTTCTCCGGGCCTCTTTTTTTGATGAGGGACAACTGGCCTGGCGATCTGTGGGCGAAGCGATCATTGAAGAGCGGCAAAACCTCCCATCGGAGCGGCCCTCCCGTTTGGCCGTGTGAAGGTTTTCGGCACACAAGCAGTGTCGGGTAATACGAACTATCTGGGTTTGTCGGCGGGGGCAACGGAGGCGACGAGCAATGGGGAAGGGAAGTTTGCGTTTATGGGTTTTCAGACGCCGACGGACAAGATTCTCCTCTTGAGTGGAGGGAAATCGGTGTCGCTCACGGTGGATGGGAAGGTGTTTGAGGTGCGTGTTGGGGATGGGGATACGGTATCGGATCCGCAAGGGCGGATCCGTGCGAATCTGAAGTTGGGTGTGGCGCCGTGTGGGCCGGGGCAAGATCGGGAGATGCCGACAATTGGGATACGGGTTCCGAATCCGATACCGGGTTTGGGAGGGAAGTTGGGAGTGGTGCTGATGGTGGGGGATGACTGCGGTATAAACGCGTCGAGCCTGGAGATGAGGGTGATCACGCCGAATGATCCGAGTCATCCGATTGTAGCGAAGCTGGGGGAAGGGGTATCGGGACTGCAGGAGGTGAGCACGTCTGAAGGGGAGGTGGGAACGATTGGGCTGGAGGCGAGTTGGGGTCCGTTGGTGCTGAGTATACCGGGGACCTATACGATTACGGCGTCGGTGACCGACCTTGCTGGCAGGGTGAGACAAGAGGCAAAGACGTTCACGGTGGGTTTGGAGTCGGCGTCGGAGGATTTGCCCGAATCGGTACCCTCGATTCCGAATACGGTACCGCAGTTTGTCAGCAGCGTGCCTGGGGATGGCGCGGTGGGTGTGAACATTACGACGCCGATCGAACTCTGCTTTAGCGAGCCAGTTACCCTCCCCTCTTCCCCCTCTCCCCTCGCGGGAGAGGGCCAGGGTGAGGGGGAGGCTATCCCGGTCATGGTCGAGCCGATTTTGGGGACGGCCTGTTATCGTTTGGTGCCGCGCTATAGCGGAGGAAATCTGCCGCGGCTTTTGCAATATGGA
>SBBT01000084.1 GCA_005239595.1 Candidatus Troglogloeales bacterium
CTCCTTTAAGACCCCCAACAGAACGGGGTCTCCTCCTTTGCCGGCCTCGAACTGGTCCAAAGCTATCTTGAACTGGTCATCAAGGAGCGTTCTGTATCTTAGACTTGCCCGATAATCCTTAAACCCCTCCATGGAAACCTCATAAACGATGTCGCCCGAAAAAAGCATAATCGGCATTCCCTTCACTTTCACCTTTTCTGTCTCGAGTTTTCTCTCGAATTCCTGCATGTCCCGCACATATTTTGCCTTTTCTGTCTCGAGTTTTCTCTCAAATTCCTGCATGTCCCGCGCATATTTTGCCTTCTCCGCGCTTAACTGCTGTTCAAGCTTCGCATTGGCATCCAGAAGTTTTTTCTCTTGCGTCTTGGAAGCGGCCAGTTGTTTCTCCACGTCGACCAGCTTTTTTTCAAGCTCTGTCTTTCCTGTGGCCGTATTCAAGGCGGCACACCCCCCAAAAAACAGGACCCCCAACACAAAAATAGGATAGATCAGTTTTGTCTCCATGACACCCCCCTTACTGGATAAGATGGATTTTATCAGCTACTCTTCAGGCACCCCACTAGGGAACACCCTGATTAACCATATCCCTTGCAATGACCCGACTCTAGGCTCCGATTTCCGTAGCGGGATACGCCATTCCTACACGTCCGCCAGACCCCTTGTCAATACCTACGGAACGAGTACACATTGCAGACCCTGCAAGACTTGTGGTATACCATAACCAAGAGGTATGCTGCTGTGGCAATTTTAGATATTGCGAAACTGGGGAACCCAATTCTGCGAAAAGTGGCAGCAGAAGTCACCGAGGCGGAATCCCGAAATGCCGCCTTTCAGGGATTCATCGATGATATGATCGAGACGATGCAGGCCCGCGATGGGGTTGGGCTGGCCGCGCCGCAGGTGTTTGTATCAAAGCAGGTCATCGTGATCAAATCCAATCCCAACAGCCGTTACCCATCCGCCCCGCAGCTGTCCCTCCTGATCATGCTTAATCCAGAGATAACATATCGTTCCGAGGAAGAAGTCGAGGGATGGGAAGGTTGTTTGAGTCTGGACAATTTACGAGGGAAGGTGCCCCGGTCTGTCAAGGTCGGCGTAAAGGGTTTTAATCGTTATATGGAACCTATCGCGTTTGACGCAGAGGGGTTCCTTGCCGTAGTGATACAGCATGAAACAGACCACCTCATCGGAAAGGTTTTTCTGGATCGCATGAACGACTTTTCAACGTTGAGCCATCTTGCCGAATTTGATCGATTTTGGGCCCCCCGCCCGGTTGCCGTTGCATAAAACCCAAGCGCCACATCCCGCGGAATGGAGTCTCCGATGAGGTTGGAAGAGAAGCTTTTCCTGGATACCTACCGCGTGGAGACCACGCCGCATATCAAGATTATCCAGCCGGATCTCTGTCTTAAGTGTCAACACCACCAATGTACTTTTGTTTGTCCCGTGGATGTCTATAAATGGGATGAAAACCAGCGGAAAATCGTGGTGGGATGGGAGAACTGCTTTGAAACAGGAACCTGCTTGGTGGCCTGTAGTGAGTTTAACAATATTGATATGATTTATCCGCGTGGCGGTTACGGAATCTCTTATAAGTTTGGGTAGTGTACGTTATCTTAAGGGATTATTTATCCATACGACCTCTGAACGACCTCTGAATGCGTGTCACGCTAAAAATTTCAAAATTCAATCCAGAGCAAGATCGCAAACCCCACTTTCTGGACTATACGTTGGAAGCCGGGCGGGAGATGACCCTCCTTTCCGCGCTCCTAAAGGTTAAAGCCGAAATTGACGGAACATTGACATTTCGGGCCTCCTGCCGCGCCGCCATCTGCGGGTCTTGTCTCATGCAGGTGAACGGTATCCAGAAGCTTGCCTGTCAGACTTCCATCTATGGAGAAATGTGGCGTCACGGCAAGCTAGTAGTCGGGCCGATGGCAAACCTTCCGGTCATCAAGGACCTGGTCGTTCGGATGGACCCTTTTTGGAAAAAGGTGAAGGCGATCACCCCCTATGTCGTCTCCAATGGGGCGATCCCCTCCGTGGAACTTAAAAATATACACGACGATTTGCATAACGCCGATGGCTGTATTATGTGCGCGGCGTGTCTTTCCGCCTGTACCAGCTTTGAAGTCTCCCCACAGTTTTTAGGGCCTGCGGCCCTGGCTAAGGCGTATCGTTTTCAGGTCGATCCAAGGGATGCGGTACGTCCTGACCGTCTGAAGGCTCTTCAGGGTGAAAACGGTATCTGGGATTGCGTCCGGTGCAATTTTTGCGTCGAGGTCTGTCCAAAAGGTGTTGCACCGATGGAGCAAATTATCCGCTTAAGAAGGCTTTCCCTGAAGGCCCAATGGACGGACTCCGTCGCGGCAAGACATATCACGCAATTTTCCAACGTGGTCCGTTCTGAAGGCCGGCTGAATGAAACCCGCCTGCCGGTTTTGATGCTATGTACCTATCCCTTAAAGATGTTGCGGTTTATCCCGCTGGCAGTCAAAATGCTCTTGCGTGGGAAGATGCCGTTTCCATTTACACGGGCGCCGGGCCGCGATCAGGTTCGCGCCCTTTTTTTAAAACAGAGGGGGTCGTAATGAAATTTGCCTATTATCCTGGATGTGCGGCCAAGGGCGCGGCGCCGGAGCTCCATCAGTCCACGATGAAAGTGGTAGAGCGATTAGGAATCGAAGTGGTGGAGTTAACCGATTTTAACTGCTGTGGCGCGGGTGTCATCACAGAGGCGGACCCCGACCTTTCATACGCCCTAAATGCCAGGACGCTAGCAGCCGCGGAGGGGCTGGACCTGGATATCATGACGGTCTGCGGGACCTGCCAGGGGGTTTTGGGAGGTGCGAATCGGCAATTACAAAAAGATGAGGCGCTTAGAAACCGGATCAACAAAAGCTTAAAAGAAACCACAGGTCTCGAATATTATGGCACCGTAGAGGTCAAACATCTTCAGTGGATCCTGGTGAAAGACATCGGGGTCGATGCGTTAAAAAAATGGGTGACCCATCCGCTCACCGATCTTCCCGTCGCCCCGTTTTATGGTTGTTATATCCTGCGCCCGTCGAGTGCCGTTGGATTTGATGACTGGGAGAATCCAACGTCCCTTGAAAAGTTGATCCGGGCGATAGGAGCCACTCCTGTTGCCTACGATGGGAGGACGAAATGTTGCGGATTCCCTGTTTTCTTCGAGAAGGAAGCGATTGCATCCGGCATGGTCGGAAAACATGTGGGAGAGGCAAAGGAAAAAGGAGGAGAGGTGATGGTGACCCCTTGCCCCCTTTGTCATATGAGCCTTGACATTGGCCAGGGTCGGGCCGAGGCGCAACTCCAAAAAGAAGAGGGCCCACAGAGGCGGCTGGATATGCCGATTCTCCACCTTCCCCAATTGTTGGGTCTTGCAATGGGTTTTTCAGCGGACGAATTGGGAATGAGGCGGCATCTCGTTTCGACCGCGCCACTAATTTCTAATATAAAGAGGATCACATGATGTTGCACTTAAAACCGGGAGATCCGGCCCCATACTTTAATCTCCCTTCCACGGAGGGGAGAGAGATTGCCCTTAAGGAATTTAAAAATAAAAACAATGTGGTTCTTTATTTTTATCCGAAAGACGACACGCCAGGTTGTACCAAGGAGGCGTGCGCTTTTCGTGACATCTTTTCTGAAATAAAAAAGGTGAATGCGGTTGTTTTAGGCGTGAGTCTCGATTCGATCGAGTCTCACTTAAAATTTATTAAAAAATATGCCCTCCCGTTTACGCTTTTAAGCGATCAGGACGCCAGTGTGTCCAAGGCGTATGGCGTCTATAAATTAAAAACCATGTATGGGAGAGAGTTCTGGGGTATTGAACGTTCGACATTCCTGATTGATACCCAGGGAGGCATTATTCAATCATTTTCCCGCGTGAAAGTAGATTTCCATATTGATGAAGTCCTCTTGGTTTTAAAGAAGGCCCAATCGCCGCATCGCTAAGAAATTTTTTAAAAAATATTTGACGAGCCAAGCCTGCGCATGGTAAACATTAGAGAAACGACGGTAAGGAGGTTGACGAATGTCTGTATTGATCACAAGAGAATGTATCGCATGTGCCGCATGTCTTCCGGAGTGTCCAAACGAGGCGATTTTCGAAACGCGAAGCGATTGCGAATCGAAAGGATATAAGCTGACAGATGGAGATGCCGGACAACTCAGTCACGCACCGGATGATACGATCTATGTGATTACCTATGAGCGTTGCACCGAATGCGTGGGACACTTTGATGAGCCCCAGTGCGCGGCCGTCTGCCCCGTTTCCGATTGCTGCATTTCCGATCCGACCTATCCCGAGACGACAGACGTCCTTTTAGAGAAGGCGAGAACCCTCAATCCGGGCAAAGAAATAGATCCTGCGAAGGTCTGGGCTGGTGTCCGAAACTAGCCGCTATTGATTTAAGTATCCCACCTGCCGTCACAATCGGTTTTTAAAGCAGATCACCAGGTCTCTCATCGAGATTACCCCGACGATTTGCCCTTTGTCGGTAATGGCGAGGTGCCGAATTCCTTTTTCGGCCATCAGGATGTTCGCATCTTTGGCCGTCTTGTCTATATCGAGCGTAATAATCGGTTTTGTCATAATTGATGACATGCAGGTCTCTTGGGGAGAAAGCCCGTCTGCCACCGCTTTCCGAACAATATCTGTCTCACTCACAATGCCAATGGGATGATCTTCCTCGGTTACAATAAGGGAACCTACCCGTTGGTCTCGCATCCGTTGGGCCGCCTCACGGAGCGAGGCGTTTAATGGAATCTTCTGGACATCTCTGCGCATCAAAAGGGCCAGCGGGGTCATTATTACCCTCCCATTATTTTTCCGGGCAAATTTTTTACAGTATAGTGAATAAAACGACGTAAAACAACGGTGTGTATTGTTGTAAACACGGTGTTGTAAACAGACAGGCCGAATTGGAAACCGATGAACATGGGATCGGTCAGGAAGATCTTATGAAGGTGTATTTCCCGTAATATCTTCTTCCAGAGAGAGATTCCAGTAAAGATAGTCTCGCCAGTTTTCCGGGGTATTCCGAATGCCGATGGTAATGGTAATTGACGGGTTCCAATTCGGCTTTTTCGGTTTTTTAATCAGATACATGTTGGCTTCTTCCGGAGTCCTCCCGCTCTTTTTGTTATTGCACCGAATACAGGCAGTCACAATATTGGTCCAATCCTTCTTTCCCCCTTTGGCGATGGGAATCACATGATCAAAGGTCAACTCTTCGGTTTTGAAATGATGACCACAGTATTGACAGATATGTTTATCTCTGGCGAAGATGTTGTTTCTTGAAAACTTTACTCCCCCATGCCCTTTTTTAATCTTTATTATTTCAAGCAGACGCAGCACGGAAGGGAGTCTAAACGTGATCGATACCCCATGAATCTCGCGATCGTGAACCTCTAAGACTTCGACCTTGCCTTGACACAAAAGCAGGATCGCTTTCTTCCACGAGATAACACGCAGCGGCTCATACGATGCGTTTAGAAGAAGGGTCATTTCCATAGGTGGAAATTTCTACCATGGTCTTTTCATTTGGTGCCGAAGGGGGGATTTGAACCCCCACGGGTTACCCCACACGCCCCTCAAACGTGCGTGTCTACCAGTTCCACCACTCCGGCTAACTTTCCGGCTAACTTGTTGTATTGTAATATCTTTGCGCTATCCTGTCAAGGAATAGTCACACACCGGTGATGTCAAGCTGCGTGTGTAAAAATTTTGAGGGTGTGGTTTTTCCATTGTTGATTAAAACGATTAAAGATTGCATAGA
>SBBT01000235.1 GCA_005239595.1 Candidatus Troglogloeales bacterium
CCAGCTTACACCCTCTCCTTATTTACACACATTTACACACAAAAGTTTACATCACCGGTATAGTAGACCCTGGAATTTAGACAACAAGGAGCCGTCAACTTAAGATGGTTTTTAAGGGGGAGTCTAAATTAACGTCCCCCGAACCAAGACCTCTACTCCCTCATAACTTTCTTCACATTACCATTTTTCACATTACCATTTCTTCTTGCATCTTCGGCCGTCTTTGTGTTTTGCTCTCTCTATGGTAGCGTATCCTTTCCCCAGGATCATCGGGTTGTTTAAGTCTCTTGAACCTGAAAATGTACGCCGCCTCTCTAAACTTTTAGACACCTTGTTATTATCGCTCCCATAGCTAATCAATTTTTGTTTTCAGCCGTGATTAAGCTATCCGTTTATAGCGACACTGTGAGGAAAGGACCCATGGATTTACGTAAGGTGAACACGCGTATCTCTATCAATAGGAGGGCCTTTCTTCAATACACAGGTGTCGGACTTATTTCATCCCTCTTTGCGAAACAGGCCGAAGGGGCGAACTTTATGATGAAAAAATTCTTGGCCCTTCCGCCCAAGACGACACCGTTTATCACGTCCAATGAAAACTTTTATATCGTAAACTATTCCAGACCTCCTCATATCGATCCAAATGGGTGGTCTCTTGAAATCTCTGGCCGGGTGGAGAGGCCCCTTCATCTCTCCTATCAAGAGATTCTCAAACGGCCACCTATTGAAAAAATGGTCACACTTCAATGCATCGATAATGAAGTGGCGGGAGAATTAATTAGTAATGCGGTTTGGAAGGGGGTCAGCCTTCGGAGTCTTATTGAAGAGGCGCGCCCTCACCGATTGGTGGAGGATGTCGCAATGTATGGCGCCGACCTCTATTTTGACAGCATTACCCTCGATCGCGCGATGAACTATGATGTTTTCCTCGCCTATGAAATGAACGGCAGGCGGTTATCGAAGGAACATGGATTCCCTCTTCGCGCCGTCGTCCCAGGGCTATACGGCATTAAAAACGTCAAGTGGTTAAATAAAATCGAACTGGTTGATCATGATTTTAAAGGATATTGGCAGCAAAAAGGGTGGACGGATGAAGGGTCAATCAAGGTAACATCGCGGATTGATACGCCTGGCCCTTATAACACGGTTACGGGCGATTATACGTTATCTGGAATAGCGTTCTCTGGCTATAATGGGATACGCGACGTAGAACTGTCATTCGACGGTGGAAAGAGATGGACGCCATCGGTTATCGAGCCGTCCCCTTCTCCCTATTCATGGGTCGCATGGAAATATCGATGGAAAAATCCTAAACCGGGGGCCTACCAGATATCTGTGAAGGCGACCGACCGAATCGGGCGCAATCAAACTGATTTTATCGCCCGCGCCTTCCCAGACGGGACATCAGGACTTCATTCGGTCGTTATCTTTGTCGAATAATCGGCCAGAAATATAAGATGCAAGGCGCCTCACGAAGCCTTACATTCCTCCGCACACGGAGGAATGGCACACCTCATCCGTTAATCAGCCCCTTCGGGATTTCGAAAACAGGTTGGATCGATACTAATGGGACAGCCGGCTAGGAGTGGGCTTTTTCTTTTTGGTACTGATCAAGTTTACGGTAGAGCGTTTTTCGATCGATTTGCAGGACTTTGGCTGCTCTCAACTTGTTTCCACCGACCAATTGAAGAACCCGATGGACATATTCCTTCTCCAGCTCTTCCAGCGAGCACATCTTTGACATCATCTGGTCGAGCAACAGTTGATCGCCCTGATGACTGGTCAGGACAGACGGCAGATCATTGGAGGTAATCTTCTCCATCTGCGTCAGGGTCACGGCGCGCTCTATGACACTTTCCAGCTCCCGCACATTTCCAGGCCACGGATAATCCATTAGAATATTCATGGCCGACTCTGTAATTCCGGAAATCTGCTTCCCCCAGGTGGGGGCATGCCTGTTGAGAAAAAAGTCCACCAGGAGGGGGATGTCTTCCCTGCGCTTCCGAAGGGGGGGCATTTCAATCTCAATCACGTTGACCCTGTAATAGAGATCATCCCTAAAACGCTTTTGTCGAACCTCCTCCATTAAGTCATGATTGGTCGCTGATATGATTCGGATGTCTACCATGATGGTTCTGGTTGAACCGACCCTGCGGATGGTCTTTTCCTGGATGGCCCTAAGCAGTTTGGGTTGTAAGTCCAACACAATTTCATCAATTTCATCGAGAAAAAGGGTCCCCCCGCTCGCCTCTTCAAACATTCCTTTCTTGTCAAAATGGGCGTCGGTAAAGGCCCCGCGGACATGGCCAAAAAGCTCACTTTCCAGAAGCATTTCCGGAATCGCGGCACAATTAATCGCAACGAAGGGGCGGTTTTTTCTCGGACTGTTATAGTGAATAGCTTTAGCCACCAATTCCTTCCCTGTTCCGCTTTCTCCCGTAATAAGGATGTTAGCCGTGCTTTCTGAAACGCGTCGTATCAGTTGAAAAACAGACTGCATCTCTTTGCTTTTTCCAACAATATTGGAAAACTGGTATTCCTTGGCGACGGCCTGCCTAAGACGGATCACTTCCTCGTGTAACCGGATCTGTTCAAACGACCTCTTAACAACAACAATCAACTCTTCAGTCTTAAAAGGTTTAATGATATAGTCGAACGCCCCTAACTTCATTGCATCGATAGCGGTCTCTACGGTGCCAAACGCGGTGATCATAATGATCGTTTGTTGCGGTCGGACCGCCTTGACCGCCTGCAGCAGATCCAACCCGGAGAGACCCGGCATCCGAATATCGCTAATCAAAAGATCGTATTCTTTCTCTTCAAGGTGTCGAATCGCCTTACTGCCACTTTGCACCGATTCGGTCTCATATCCCTCTTCCGTAAGGAGATCGACCAGGAGGGCGCAGAGTTCCTTGTCATCATCAACCACCAGAATCGTCCCTTTTGGGCGAGACTCCTTGACATCCTTCATAAGATCGGCATCCAGTTTTGTTTCAGGTACATCTGTGATCATGCCATTATACCCTTTTTAAACTCCTGTTGATATTGCCTCTCTTACGATCACCACCGCTGCGCAGACACGCCCTTTAACCATCTTCCGCTACGATCACGCGCCTTTGGCAACGTCGTTTTAACGGAAATTACCCAACGATTCGACCCTTTTTCCATTCAACGGTCATCAGCCGTTTCGATTTTCCGTTGTCTTTTCTTCTTTCGATAATCTTTAAAAGGGGATAAAGACGATAAGCCCCTTTCTCTTTTTGTAGGGTGGCAGCATCACACGTTCCAATCACCATGAGAAAAATAAACAAGAGAAGAATGGGAACCCCCATATAGAACGTACCAACCCACCCCCATATCGGATCCACAGCGCTATAAACTTCCATCTTTGTCCCTCCCCACTCCTACAAAGATTTAGAAACACGTCCGACTTCTTGCGTGTTTTCGTTCCCTATTAGAAACCAAACGCAGCAGGTTCCATATAAAGCGGGTGGATCAAATCCCTCACTGAAATCACCCCCACAATTTTCCCTTTGCGTGTGGTACACAGGTGCCTTACTCTCTTTTCTTCCATCAGGTCATTAGCGTCGAGCAAAGACTGACTCTCCTCGATGGTGACCAGGGGATACGACATGACACTCTCTACAGAGGCCGATAATGGGTCAATCCCTTTTGCAATAACCTTTCGAACAATATCGACTTCCGTAATAATCCCAATATACTCGCCGTCTCTCTCCACCAGGAGGCTGCCGATTTTATTCTGAGCCATTACCACGGCTCCTTCAGAAACAGTACTCTCCGGCGAAATCGAAACAATCTTTTCCGTCATTAACTCCTCTACCAAGGGGATCATCCAGCACCTCCTAATTGGCTTTAGGTTATTTTCTGTGAAGCCTTTACCTCGAATAGTAAACTTGTTTCCACTTTATTTTCAGATTAGATAAAGTGATGCCTGGCGCGTTTTCCACCACGTGATAGGGCAGCGGCACGGTAGGATTCAGCATTCTGATCAAGCGTACGCCATAACTTGTTTTTTCTTCTGAAGATTCTTCCTTTACTCTCTCAACAGCCTTGCCTTTCATGATACTTCTCCCATTTGTGAAACGCATGCATTGTTTATGAACGTTCCTGATTATCTCTTTGAACGGGTGTGATGCACAGACAACGCTTTTCATCGGTTTAATATTTCATCGGTTTAATAACAGGATGGATGGTGGCCCGCACAAAATTGAACATCATAAAGAAAGACCCTGCTGTAGGCGAGATTCTCTTTTCTCCCTACAGCAGGGCATCCCCTTTGCACTATATTTTTCGATCGCCTCTCATAGGGATCGCGATCGGGAAGCCTTACGTTACCACCTCTTTTTTCCCTCCGTAAGCTTCCGCCTTAACAGTTAAGCAACATCTGTTCCATCTGGATATTTTGAGTGGCTATTCATCTAACACCTTACTTTTTAAGGGAAACAGGGATATTCCACGCAATTTCTGCCAACTCAATTGTAGAAAATATCAACAGGCCTGTAGAAAAGCACCACAGCGTTGACCCATGTAATGGGGGGGTATAGAATTACAGAGATCAGTTTTTTAATGGCGTGCGATAAAACGATGACGATTACGGGAAGAGAGGCAGATGTACCCAGAAATCAGGGAGGCGGCGATTTCCGTATCACGTCCCAGGAGGTGCAAATCCACGACTTAAAGGGAGAAATCGCTGCCCTGAAAGAGAGGCTTAAAGCTTCTGAAGAGCGGTTCCATTCCCTCTTTGAAAATACCCCGGTCGCCCTTTTTACTTATGACAAGAACGGGAATATTCTTATTTGGAATAAGGCCCTGGAGGATATATTGGGTCTCCCCGAGGAGAAGATCAAAGGAAGCACCCTATTTAAAACCATTGCACGGGAAAATCAGTCTGAAAGACTAGCGGGGATGATCCAATCGATATTTGCCGGAAGATGGCTTGCCGATGTCCGATGGGAAATTATGACCGATCATGGGAAGGCGCGATATCTTGCCATGTCGATGTTCCCTGTGCGAGAGATGGGGGAAATGGTCGTTTTCGGCATGGCCATTGTCGTAGACATTACAGAGAAAAAACAATTGGAGCAGGCGTTGCTCCAGACGGAGAAAATGGCCGCTTTGGGAACGCTGGCGTCGGGCCTCGCCCATGAGGTTGGAACCCCGATGAATGTGATTCTAGGACGGGCGGAGTCGCTTCTTAGGCATACCCAGGAAGAAAAGACGGCGATGGGACTCAATATTATTATCGAGCAGATCAATCGAATGACCCGCTTAATTAAAAATCTGTTAACATTTGCCCAAAGAAAGCCTGTTGAACGAAAATCGGTTCAGATTAATCAGATTATTGAAAAAGGGATTGAACTTGTGGAACAGCACACGCAGGAGAAGGGCATCTCGGTCGTCACGGAGTTGGATGACCACCTTCCTTCCATCTGGGGCGATGGAGACCAACTTCTCCAGGTTTTATTCAATCTTTTTATGAACGCGGTGGATGCCATTCCGAACGGCGGCGAAATCAGGGTCAAGACCTCGATGGTTAGAGAAGAAAGGCGCAAGGGGCCGCGGATGGAAGCCCATTCTAAAGGGAAACAGATGATCGAAATCGTTTTCCAGGATACCGGCATTGGGATCGAGCCGACCCATCTGTACAAAATTTTCGATCCCTTCTTCACAACCAAACCGGCCGACAAAGGGACAGGACTTGGATTGGCCGTGGTAGACGGTATTATCCGGGATCATGGCGGCGAGATAAAGGTCATCAGCGTTGTGGACCAGGGCACGACCTTTTACATTCATCTCCCTGTGGGGTAAATGGACCAACACCCAATCCATTACACCGAGTCAGGAAACGGCCCTCCCCTCCTCTTAATCCATGGTCTATTTGATTCATCGGAAACCTGGGATAGCTGCACTCCCTATCTTTCAGACCGATTTAAGGTTTTC
>SBBT01000004.1 GCA_005239595.1 Candidatus Troglogloeales bacterium
ATTTGTCAATCGCCGGCATGGGACTGATTTGCCTGCAACTGGCCGGGTTTTTTGTTGATGGAAAAGGGGGAGGTCTTTTTCGCAACATGTTTGTCCTGGATCCGCTCGCCATCTTTTTCAAGATTTTTGTCCTTATCTCTACAATTTTGATTTTTCTCTCTTCCGTGGACTACATCAACAAGCTGCCGTTTTATCGCGGGGAGTTTTACTACCTCCTCCTTTTTTCCGCGTTGGGGATGATGTTCATGATTTCTGCAAACGACCTGTTATCCCTTTACATTACGCTCGAATTTGCAACCTTTGGGTTTTATATCCTGGTGACCTATTTAAGGGAGGATGTCGCCTCGAATGAGGCGGGTATTAAGTTTTTCATTCTAGGTGTGTTGGCATCGGCCATCATTATTTTCGGAATCAGCCTGATTTATGGCGCGACCGGGACAATCCTTTTTCCGGAGTTGGCGAAGGCCAAGCCGTCGGCGGGGATTCTGGTCGGGCTGATGTTTGTATTTATCGGCCTGGGGTATAAGATCGGTGCCGTTCCGTTTCACGCTTGGATACCAGATGTGTATGAAGGGGCGCCCACGCCGGTGACCGCGTTTCTTTCGATTACGCCGAAGGGGGCCGCCTTTGCCATTCTGTTAAGGGTAATCTTCTCTGCGTTTCCAGAGATGCAAAACGAGTGGACCTGGTTTATTGTTGGAATGGCCGCGCTGTCGATGACCTACGGCAACCTGGTGGCCATCGCCCAGAAAAATATGAAGCGGCTCCTGGCCTACTCTGGGATTGCCCAGATCGGAAATGTGTTGATCGGCCTTGCCCCGGGAACGAAGATGGGAAGTGATTCCATCCTGTTCTATCTGCTGGCCTATCTTTTTGCCAATGTGGGGGCCTTTGCCGTCGTGATTGTGGTGGGCAACCAAACCTCTCGGGAGGATATGGATGGGTTTTCCGGCCTAAACCGCCGCTCCCCCTTGCTCGCCTTTGCGCTCCTGATCTTTCTCCTTTCCCTGGCGGGGGTGCCGCCGCTGGCGGGATTTATGGCGAAGCTTTATATCTTTCTTGCTGCAATCAATCGGGACCTCATTTTTCTTGTAACGGTGGGCCTGATCAATATTATTATTTCGATGTATTATTACCTGGTGGTCGTAAAGAAGATTTATATCGTCGAGCCGGAAGTTCTAACCCCTATCTCGGTTTCTAAGCCGCTTGCGATTGTTATTTATGCCTGCCTGGCGGGTGTGTTAATTTTGGGGATTGCCCCAAAGCCGTTTATTGATTTTTCCATTGCCGCTACCAACGTCTTCACCCACCTGGTCTTGCGGTAGGTTCTGTACGGGCCTAACGCACCGGATTTCAGTTGTGACCCTGCCTAACAGGATGAACTGGTATGTAATAACCACAGTGATTTCAAGCGTTTTTACCGCTGGTTTTACCGCTAAAGAAGACGCCAGCTACATCACTACCTTTCGGTTCAGGCACAACTTATTTGTACCATAAGCGGGAAGGTGCCTGTTGTTTCTGACCTCATTCACCCACAAAGTCGTGTTAAAGCAACGATGGAGATCATCGAGAATGGATACAAGGTGGATAGCCGAATAGAATTGATCCAGCAATTGATCCCGCTTGGGTTCATGGCGGCTACGGTTAGCTGTTTTATCAGATAATCAATGTCCTTCACTCGGAGCCGGACCGTTTCCATGATGCGCAGCCTGCTTCCATAGCAGGAGTTTGGGGTGTTGCTTCTTGGGCGAGGCAGACATAGAATCCCTTCATGCTGGTACCTTGAAATGGCTGATAATAGATATCGGGAAAAACTGCCAGAAAACTAGCCTATCATCTATTATCAGGGCAAAAATGCCCGTTAATCAATGGTTATATGGCTAGTTTTTTCGTGATTCTAATATGACTATTCGAAATACCTCCATTTTAGTTTCCTTGCTGTTATTCCCTTCCGTAATTTTCGGAATTGGAGGCAGTGCGGAGACTTCTTTCCCATCTGACGGAAAACTTGGGATTGAATTGATCCTGAAGCATACTCCATCAAATAAGGATAACTATAATATTTCCGGCGTTCTGATCATTCATAATCTTACCGACAAGGTGGTGTCTGTTCAAAGCCCTGATAACAGACAAGTTATTGCCTTCCTAGTAACAGATTCCTTAGGGAACGTGGTTAGCCCTCAAGGGAACGCCAAAGTTGATCCATGGTTTCAAATGGTGACTATTAAACCGAGAGACAGTTATTCTCACAAACTTAATCATTTGTGGTTTCTTACTGGGAGTGCCAGATTTGGTTATGAGTTCAAGAGCGGTGAAACCTATAGAATTGTTGCGGTATTTAGGCCTAAAGGGCCTGGGTTTACTTCCAACGAAGTTGTAGTCAAAATACTGTGATAAGGCCATATAACAAAGCGTTCCAGCGGACGTCAGCCGCGACAAGTCGCGTCTGACGCCGCTGAACTTTATGCCCAAACTAGGGTGTCCTTGATTATGGATAAAGAGAAGACCAAGAAAGTTGTGAGAGAAGCATATGGCAAGATTGCAGAAAGCCCAGATAGCCATGGATGCTGTTCGTGCGGACCAGATGCCACAGAATTTGCCAAGTCTGTTGGGTATTCGGAAGAAGAACTCAGAGCGATTCCCGATGAAGCCAATCTGGCCTTAAGCTGTGGAAATCCAACCGCCTTTGCAGGTCTCATGGAAGGTGAATGGTTCTTGATCTTGGATCGGGTGCAGGTTTTGACTGCTTTTTGGCTGCGGCCAAGGTTGGGAAAACCGGTAAAGTCATCGGCGTAGATATGACGCCCGAAATGGTTAAGAAAGCCAAAGACAATGCAAAAAAGAACGGGGTTCACAATGTTGAGTTTAGGCTGGGCGAAATTGAGCATTTACCTTTAGGGGATTGCTCGGTTGATGTGGTTATCAGCAACTGTGTAATTAATCTCTCCGCTGATAAGCCAAAAGTCTTTCAAGAGGTGGTAAGGGTCTTAAAGCCCGGTGGAAGGATAGCGATTTCCGATACGGCCCTTGCTAAAGAGCTCCCCAAGAGAATTCAAGAGAACGTAGAAAGTTATGTGGGTTGTGCCGGAGGCGCAATACTTGTTGATGAGTATAGGAGAATTGTCGAGTCATCCGGTTTGAAAGATGTAAGAATTTCTGTTAAAGGCTC
>SBBT01000228.1 GCA_005239595.1 Candidatus Troglogloeales bacterium
ATTCGGGAATGACCCCGTATGTGTAAGGTTTGTTACCTTTAAGCCATTACTGCATCCCAATCAGCGCTAATTTTGCGAGGGTGCTATTGGGTGCAATCTCCAAGGCCTTTTGGAAGGCGCTTCGCGCATTCTCTTTCTCTCCTATAATGCGATAGGCCTCACCCAACCAGAAATGCCCCATGTAGTAGTCCGGGCATATGGACAAAGCCTGTTTAAAAGACGTAATGGCCTTGTTTTTGTTTCCTCCGAAAAGCCAGGGCGTATAAAGATAGCTCCTTCCCTGTGCGAGATGGACCTCCGGATTCTCCGGATCACGCTCGATGCCCCTTTGGACAAAGGCATCGGATTTAGGTCCATAAAACGGACCATAAAACATGGGGCCTTTGAGGTCAATAAGCCAACCGTAAATATCCCCGGCCAGACGATGGGCATCGGAAAACCGATCCTGGAGCGCAATGACTTCTTTGGCCTCGGCCAATGATTTTTCCAGATACAATACGGCCTGTTTCTTTTTATGATGCGTCCGGTAAAGATCCCCATAAATAAAATAGACCCTTGCCAAGAAATATTTTAAGAGAAAGTCGTTTGTTGCTTCGCGGAGCGCCTCTAAAACAGCCCGTTCGGCGTTAACAATCCGATCCCACTCTTCGGTCACCTCAGCCTGCTCTATCATTTTATAAAGGGAAAGAAAATCCGCGTTCTCTGCATAGTGGGCCAGTATATGCCTTTGGGCACACGTGAACGATTCTCCCTCCGTTGGTGGAGGTTGTATCGATTCTGCGTGACCCGAAGCGAAAGACAGGCCAATAATTGAAATCAGAAAAATGGCGATTGTCTTGTAGTTGTGTTTTGTATGCATGACGCTTTTTCCTCCTATTATTCTTTATGACTTACAGGGAGGATTCGACCTCCCCTTACCCAGATCTCTGTCTTTCTGCTCGGTGCCCTGCGTAGTCTGCGGAACGCCGGGAAGCGGCGGCGCAAGAATTTGATTGAGCGACTTTAAATGAGTCAAAAGCGCGCGGCGCCCTTTTGCGCTTAAGCGATACCAGGTGACCGGCTTTCGTTCCATAAATGTTCGGCGAAGAATGAGATAGTCGGCATCTTCCAGGGCGCGGAGTTGGGCGCCGAGATTGCCGTCCGTCTGTTGTAACAGTTCCTTAAAACGGGAAAAGGACATCTCGGTGGTCCGAGAGAGGAGGGCGCAAATGGCAAACCGTGCCCCGTGTCCCAGCAACGGATCAAATTGTGCCAACGCTTTTGCCGTCGATTCGCTCTCTGCCATCAAATTCCCCTATTTAACGCGAAGCCCGAATGCCCGCGTAACACAAGCCCAGGGAAACCACGACGCCGGTAATCGTCCAAACGTAGGGAAGCGTCAATACGGTGAGGACGACATAGCCACACATCATAACGATCCCGATGGGAAGGGACGGGCGTTCCAGGTGAACCCCTTCTAAGGCATAAGAAAGTCCCAACGTCAACAAAAAGTAAGGCGCGATCTGATGCGCCGTCAGACTCCCCGACACGGCGGGCAACCAGAGGAGAAAAAAGGCGGCGACGCACACCAGCCAGTGTTCAATATAGCGCCGGTATAAGGCCACATCCTGCTCCCCCCTTTGGGCATCCGATCGCCGGGTGATGAGATAGCTGGCTATCCCTCCCGTAGGCCCTGCAATCGACCAGAAAAGAGCGGTATGCCGCGGAGAGAAATCCTGCAGCGCAAAACCGATCGGTATTAAGACCGCCCACAGGAAATAAATCAGGCGAAGGCCCTGTTGCGGTGTCGAATTCCGCAAAACCGATGCCACGTAATCCAAGTTTTCTTTTACGGATTGTGTTTCAAACGATTTCATGTTTGTCATAACTCCCCTCCATTAATATTATATTTAGAGTACTCTATAATATAGAGTACATGGCCATTTGTCAAGTCCTGCCCTAACTTTTTTAATGTGTTTTTTGGGGTCATCCCCCACCGGTACAATTACCCTAAAATTGGATGATGGTTATTACGTTACGGCGAATTTTGGGTTATGAACCATGGGGAACAGAGGAGGGGTTCTGGATTTCCGATAGAAACAATCGGGAATGACGTATTCACGGAGGAATGAGGCGTGGTTTTTGATTTTGTTAGCAGAGGAGAAAAGATGGGAAAGAGGCGTTATTTTTTAAGCCACCGGTATGGTCTTGAGGCGTTCTTCTAAGTCAACCAGTAGCCGTTTGACGGAGGCATCAATCAGCTCCGTGCCGGTTGCAAAAACAAACCCTCCTAAAATTTGAGGGTCTTGTTTGATCTCAAGCGTAACGCGCCTGCGCATTCTCGCCTCTATCTTGCCTTTGAGCCGACCCATCAAATCATCCGAAATAGGATAAGCGAGAGAAAGCGTTCCCTTGATAATCCCCATCGCCGCCTCATACCGTATGGGATACAGCCGAAAGATATCCCCTAAATACCCCACGCGACCCTTCCGAAGCAACAAGCAAATAAAGTGGAACAAAATCTTTGCGCCGGCAGAAGCGGGAGACCCGGCATCTCCTCCCGTAAATAGCCGCGTGATCAATGCCTCTTTTTTTTCACTGGGAATCATTGGGTTTTCTAGAAGAGGGGAGGTCGATGCGGCGGCAGTCTTTTGGTACCACTGTATCTGTTCTAAAACGGCTTCGGCTGTTTTATGTTCAGTCGCGGCCGCTAACAGGGCGTCCGCGTATCGTCCGGCAATCACTTCGCTTTTCATATTCAAACCACCCCTAACCCCTCCTTAACTAAGGGGGGAACAGGATACTAGCGGTCGTGCTGGAAGCACCCCTGCCCGTAGTTCAGGCGGGGCCCAACGGGCCGACTCTGCTCGCTGCCCCCGTCGGGGCTCGCTGGGGGCCGTTGCCCCCTATTTGAGCTCATCCATATATTGTAAGACCAGCGTTTTGTTTTTCTCCGCGTTCATCTCTTGACCAATAATCTTTCTCGCAGTGGCTATGGCCAAGGTAGCCACTTCGTTACGGAGCTCCATTTTGGCCATCGCCATCTCGCGATCAATATTTTCTTTTGCTTTAACCAGGATATTATCGGCCTCTTTGCGCGCCGTAGTCGTGATATCACGCGCCGTCTGCGCCGCCTCCGAAATCGCCTCTTGCACCTTTAGACGGGCCTGCTTTTCAATCTCCTGTATTTTCATTTCATAGTCACGTTGCAACTGGCTTACCGCCTCTTTTGATGCAGCAATGTCAGAAAGTTCACCGGCAATCTTGGTTCGCCGATCTTCCAGGACCTGTAACAAGGGCCCCCAGGCAAACTTCTTCATCAGCCAAAGCAGGAGAAGAAAACCAACAATCTGTGTCAAAACCTGTTGTATCTCAATATTCATCTTCGATCCTTCTTTCCTATACCCCCACCC
>SBBT01000026.1 GCA_005239595.1 Candidatus Troglogloeales bacterium
GTATGAATCACTGCCAAAAGAAGAATGATTTACAAGCTCTTTCCGGTTCAGTCTTTTTTCATGTCCGGTGGAATGGATCGCCTCATGAAAAAACGTTGCGTAATATTCATTTTCACTTTCAAAATGATTCTCTGGCAGCATGGATATTTTATCTTCTGCTGGGGAATAGCAGGGCGGACCATAGGTTTTAAAAGCATATACCGGATGATCGGGATAATGATTTAAAATATGATTCGCTTTTTCTCTTATCTCTTCGGTGGTAGGTTTTATTTCTTCTCTTGTCATCATTTTTTCAGGGAGGTTGAGACATTGTTCAAAGTTAAACACTGTGTAATATCTCAAAAACGGTATATTTTTAACGACCTCTTTATTCTTATCGTTGGTTTCTATGTATTGGTTTATCTTCCAAAATATAACCTGATGTCCTTTTTCTCCTGCTTTTACCCTTCCGCCGAGCTCGCTGCATTGTTTAAGAGACAGATATCTATTGTCTCTGTACTCGTTTGTTCTAAGGATTAAGTTGTTTATCCCCTGGTAAAGTGTTCCGCTTACGGGATTTTCAGGATTTAGGGATAGGTACGGTTTCCGCCAGGGCACAATCCCTTTGTCTAATTGATTGATGATTTTCTCGGTGATCATTGTTGCAATTTGATTATTCATGGTGTTTTTCTCCTTTTTTTATTGTTTATTAAGTATTATTTAAGCTCCGTCCGGCCTTGATAAGATCGATCAGAAACCAGTTAAAACATCTCCGGTATAACATCGGGGACAGTTTCCTAATCTCATCTGTCACTCCTTCGCCGGATGTCTCATCGAGCAAATTATCAAAATCAAGATTGTTCTCTTTCATCTTTAAAACCTCCTTTTAATTTGTTATTTTTCCCCCAAAAAAACATTTACCCTCCCAACCCCCTCTACAAGCGGCAGGGGGGTGGGAGGGTAAATAAAAAAAGGTTTACCCCGACATCAAAATAGACACCGCAAATGCAAGGGGCATGACAGAATGGAATGATGGCAGGCCCCTTGCCATGCGGTTTCCTCCATCCAAAAGTCGGGGGGGGGTAGTAGCCTTTAGTTACGACAAAAAAGGTTTACCCCGACATCAAAATAGACACCGCAAACTACAAGTGGCCTGACAGAACGAAGTGATGGCGTGACACTTGTAATGCGGTTACATTCGTCGGGGCGGGGTTTATACCTGCAAATAGGGGTGTCGTACCCCCTTGGACAGGACGCGCGTCGTTTATATTGCGTACCATTTAATCTTTGACGTACCTTTGTTGTTATGGTATGATTTAGCTGGACAGACAAGAAAGGCGGTGTTTATGGCAACATCAGTCATATCAAAAAGAGGTCAAATTGTTATTCCGGCTTCAGCAAGAAAGCGGTGGGGGCTGAAAGGTGGAACGGTCGTATCCTTTATAGACACAGAAGGAGGTTTACTGATCCAGTCGTATGAGGACACGGTAAAACGGGGTCACGGTCTCCTCGCCGGAGGATCTGATTTAGTCGGCGCGTTTCTAAAAGAGAAAGAGGAAGAGAAGAAAAGATGAAGAGGAATGTGCTGCTGTTTGATGCGTATGCTGTGCTGGTTTATCTGAAGAAGCAAAAAGGCGGGGATATTGTTGCTACCCTTTTGATGCAAGCGGAACAAGAAGGCACTCCACCCCTTATGTCCATTATTAATTGGGGAGAGGTTCTTTACATGACCGAGCGGGAAGAAGGGATAGCGCGCGTAAAAGATGTTGAAGGCTTACTGGAAGCTCTTAATATCCGAGTTGTGGCGGTTACCACAGATATTGTTCGACAAGCGGCACATTACAAGGCGCGTTGGAGGATCTCTTACGCAGATGCAATTGCCGCCGCAACCGCAAAAGCACATGGCGCAAATCTTGTCACTGGAGATCAAGAATTTAAAACCTTAGAAAAGGGAATCAAGATCATTTGGCTTTGAGAACCTCGTGTATCAAACGGTCGTTTGATTCATAACTCTTAAAAACACCTTCCTTTTCCCTTCCTGTTAAGATATTCTATGCAATAACGCTATGAATCAATCTGTATGCAAATATATTAAGTTTTTAAGGCTTTTTTCACTATACTGGTAATGCTGGTAGGGTACGCTCGGGTTTCCACATTAGATCAAAGTCTCAACCTGCAATTCGATGCACTGAAGGAGATCGGCTGTGAAAAAGTCTTTACAGAAAAAGCCAGTGGCGCTAAAGCGGACCGGCCCGAACTGAACAAGGCCTTGGAGTTCATTCGATCAGGGGATACGCTGGTGGTCTGGAAGCTCGATCGGTTGGGCCGCTCCATTAGACAACTGATTGATACGGTCAACCTTTTGAATGAACGTGACATCGGCCTTCGCTCTTTGAAAGAGAGCATCGATACTACAACGAGCAGCGGGAAGCTTATCTTTCACATCTTTTGTGCCCTGGCTGAGTTTGAACGAGATGTGATTCGAGAGAGAACGCACGCGGGTCTTACTGCGGCCCGGGCACGTGGACGCAAAGGTGGACGCAAGAAGGCGATCACCCCTGAGAAATTCAGTATGGCTTTTGATCTCTACCAAAAGAAGGATTTAAGCGTCGATAAAATCTGTGAGAATTTAGGAATTAATCGAAGAACGTTCTATAACTACCTTGCGGAACATCAGAAGAAGATAAACCTTTGAGAAAGATACTAATAGTTTTTAGCCTCCTGGTAATTACCGCCTGCGGGTCATCCCCCGGCAAAACCGAGGAGTCGGGCGCGGCGCCTCCGCCAACCACGACAATAACAACACCTCCAACAACTACAACACCTCCAACAACGACCCCCATCCCACCGCTGGAGATCCATCACATCAATGTCCAGCAGGGGGATTCCACTCTTATTATTGGCCCGAATGGAACCACCGTCCTGATCGACGCGGGAAATTCCGGCAAGGGAACAAACAAGGTTGTTCCCTATCTTCAAAGTATTGGCCTTATGCCCTCAAAGGGTCTCAAC
>SBBT01000170.1 GCA_005239595.1 Candidatus Troglogloeales bacterium
AATATTCCATCCTAAAACAGAGATTGAAATTTCAGAGCGGGGGATATGGGCTAAAAAAAGATACGGTCCGGTTCACCCTTTTTTCACAGGTCTAATATCGGTTAATCTCCTTTTTCAACCTTCTCAACATTGTCTTCCTCGTTTTCTCATCATTTTAGGGCAGACGACTCCTCCATTGCCCGGTATCCCCCCGTGTCCCACTCCTTTGGTTTATGGAACGAGAAAAACGACAGACAAAACGATAACGGACAGACAGGCTCAATCCACTAAATAGCAGCCCATTTTCTGTCTTGGCATGGGGAGTACCTTCCGGTTTTTTTCCGGTTTTGCCTGACACTTGACAAATGAAAGGGTGGTGCTACGCTTAAGGCGTATAGATTAGAACATCTCACCTGAAAGGGGCTTGCCATGGAAGCGAAGAGAATTGTTGTAATGATTGCTTTATCTGCGTTGGTTCTGGTGGGTTGCGGAGGCGGAGGTGGGGGCGGAGGCAGCAGTACCTCGAGCACAACGAGTTCCAGCTCGGCCAGCCCGTTGAGCGTGGCCAGCAAGGTGAGCGTAGTTGAGGGTTCTTCCTCGACAGGAGGAAAACCTTCTCAAGAGGTTTCACCCTTTTCCATCGGAACATTTAAATTGACCGCGGCCCCAAGTTTCCCCGCTGATTCGGATTACAACAAAGACAAAACAGAGATCTATGTCCATGAACGGTCCGCTAAAGCGTTTGATATTATCAACGAAATCCTCTGTATGCTCGATCAAACCGGATACGACAAGGCCTCCCTTCTTAATAAGGGACCGTACAAGGCCCAGATCGATCTAAATCAGTGCGATTCGGGTAATGACAACGCCTCCAAACAGGGCAAGAAGTCCCAGAATCAGTCTTCCGGATCAGACGCGCCTGATTACGAGACATGGACGATTGATTCTTCACGTGCGGATGGCAGCTCTCCACATATTGTAAAACTTTGGATACATCTGGAAGCGGAGGAAAATAAACCGGCACAGACGATTAACGCGAAGATGACCATTACCGAAGGAAAAAGCGCCACCAACCCCTACGGTCTTTTTGAAGCGCAGTTCCGCGCGGTTAGCTTAAGCAATCAGGAACTTTTTAAGGGTTTTCTGAAGTCGACCAAAGATTCAAATGGAAAGGTCCTCTTACAGTTCTTTGGAAATGCGGCTGACAACTCTTTTTTAAAGAGGGTAACATTAAACCGCGCATCAGATGGATTAAGCGGCGGCGGGACGGTTTATAACAAGGGAGGTTCAGGCATTCAGGCACATGAGGATCAGTTTGACATTGCCTTTAACACAACCCTCTTCACGCGCAAGGATACCCTGCCGACCTCGGCAACATTCAACACCCAGACCTGTCTAAGCCGGACAGAGTTTAGTGAATCGGCGTGGCGATATGGATGTTATGACGCGACCGGAAAACGAGTTAATCGAAACTCCGGTTTCCCGATCCGTTTCCAACAGGGTACCAAGAACTATCATGGATGGGTCGGCTATTGGGGAATCTGGATGCCGGATAAGGTCACGCTTAATAATGGCGATACGGTTTATAAACAGACCTTCGGATCAGGCGGGGCGACAGAGGAGGCAATGACCGTCTTAATCTCAAACGGCAAGTTAGTTAAACATACGAAGCGAACCTTAACCCTTGGAGATATTAAGGGCATTCCCCTCCATTATCATGATCACGCAACCATGCCCCCAGGACAGTTTAGGGTGGTTTGGAATGGGACGGCATTCAGCAAAATTGAGAAGCTGAATACAACCTCGTTTATATGGGAGAAACTCAACCCAGCACAATCTTTCAGCCTAAGCAGTCTTACCTTTTGTGATCTTCACTTCTGGTCGCACGCCCTGAGAGGAAGTGTTCGTGTGAAGCTGACCGCCTGTACCCCCACCTCCCCTGGGGTATTTTCCGGGAGCGCCTCTGATAGTTCACTGGTTGTTTCTTATCGGGAAGATATGGTCTATCCCACCGATACCATCCCTGCAACGCTTGCCTGTTTTGATCGTTGTCCGGATCCGGCAAAGTTCAGCACGGCCGATCCCTTTACAAATCCTTCCATGTTTCAACCAGTCGCTCCTTCGAGTGCCACTTATAGCTCCTATACCTTCGATACGGCAGGGATGGTTTTAAAGAAATCAGGGACGGCGGTTGTTCTTACGGCGGCCAATTCAAGCTTCCAATGGGGGATTCGCAGCGGGGCCCTTTTTGAACCGACATCAGCCAATCTAGCCATGCTTGCCTGTGAGCATGACTCCACGGGTAATTCCACCTGCGGATGGAGGGCGTGGAACGCGTTTGATGTCTTCTACACATGGGAAACAGGGACCAACAACTGGAACCGGTTTACAGCCCTCAAGAAATCGGATAACACCATTATAAAATTCGATCCGCCGCTTCAGCTTCAATACACGCACACCGGTAATGGCTATACAAATGCCAAGTTTTATCTGGACTATGCCGGCTTTGGTCAGCTCCACGGAATTCCCGGAAAATGCGTTAATTTCGATACAGGCGAGGATGCGGATTGTGGGTCGAATGCGCGCTGGATTCCCCAGTTTACGATTCCAGAGGGCTCATCGGTTACCGATCCTGCGGGAACGACCTACTACGTCAAGGCCCTTGAGAAAGAGCAGAGAATGACGGTAAAGACAGTATTGACCTGCGCTGCGCTCACACTGGTAAGCTATACATTACCGGAGATAAGCGGGTATTCGGATCCAAACATCGGGTCGGAACCAACGGTCGCCAACGCCCCCGCAGTGATAGGCGGGCTATTGCAGTCGTAGTAGAGATGACTTGATTGGTTGGCCTATGGAAGGCCTGTGGGTTTTTCTACCTTGTGCGGAGTCTTTCTAATATGTTGCAGGAAGATCAGAAAAGCAAGCAAGCCCAAAAGTCCTAATGGGATAATCGCCTGTGCCGTTTCTGCATTCCGAAGATGCGTATAGACGGCGCCAGCCATGATGATCCCAAGGCCTCCCGTTGCAAGCAAAGCGAGGCGCGGGAGAAAGAGACCGATGGCGCCCATCACCTCAGCGGCACCGATAAATAAGCGAAATTCATCTGAATATCCCCATTTTGTAAAGAGTTCGATCTCTATCTGAAGTCCCAGAAGTTTTGCCATGCCTGCCGCCGCAAAGGTCAGGGCAAGCACGCCGGTTAGAATCTGCGTTAAGGGAAGGGAACCATTGATCATCAGACGCCACCTATTCTGAGACAACCCCAATTTCGCCTCCTTCTTTATCTACGACTGGCATTGATTTGTTGCATTGTGGACATTTCACATAGACGAGATTGTCGAATAAGCCGATGCTGTAGTGATTCACCAGAAGATCGAATTTCTTTTTGCAGGCTGGACAGGTTAAAAGATATCGCTTCAGAGAGGCCTCTACCTTCTCGCAAAGGAGTTCCAGCTTCTGGCGAAGGGCGGATAGCGCCAAATCTAAGTCATCAAGGCGTTTTTCAAGATCGGACATGAGCAGTTATCGTAGGCGAATTTCAGGCAGATTGTCAATTAGCGGGCAACGCGCGCCTTTTCTTGAAGCCGCTGATAAATTTCCTTGACCTTAATCTCCACAACGGCCGGCGACGCCCGATTATCAATAATCTCATCGACCAGATGGGCCTTTTCATCCAACGGCATCTGGATATCAATCCGCCGTTCGGCCTCTTCCTTTGAAAGACCGTCGCGCTTGATTAAGCGGGCAACCTGGGTCTCTTTGTCGACATAGGCGAGCAAGACCCAATCCATTTCACGATAAACGCCTGTTTCAATTAGAAGGGCTGCATCGAATATGATGACCGCCTCTTTGTTGCGTGAGAGCATCTCCCGTTTTCTGGCCTCGGCAATGTCAAACACATGGGGATGGACTAAAAGATTCAGCCTTGCCCGTTTTCCGGCATCGGCAAAGACAATTTCGCCAAGCCGCTTGCGGTCAACCTCACCTGAGACATCAAGGATCTTCTCCCCAAATATCTCGACAATCGGTTGATAGGCTAATCCCGTTTTCCGAATGACTTCGTGGGCGATCTCATCGGCATCAATAATATAGGCTCCAGCCTCACGAAAAAATTGGGAAAGGGTACTCTTTCCACTCGCAACCCCACCTGTCAGTCCCACCCAGATCATCGTTGGCTTTATTTCTAAAGAATTACTTTATGTTTTATGTCGTACCTCGCGTTGTCTAAGCTTTATTAGAATCTGAGTGCCGGCAAAGTTAAAACTTTTGCGGAGTTGGTTTTCAATATAGCGAAGATAGTGACCTGGGATGCCTTTAGGGGCGCTGGCAAAAAGTACAAAGGTGGGGGGGCAAACGGCCGCCTGCGTAATATACCGCAGGCGAATCATCCTTCCTTTGTAGATCGGTGGGGAGCGATCTTCCACCACCTTTTCAAAAAAGCGATTCAAATCCCCCGTGGAGACGCGGGTATGCATTCCCTGATAGACGGTGTCAATCCGCTTGAAAATACGTCCGATTCCTTCTTTTTTTAATGCCGAGATAAACTCCATTTGAAGATCGTGGATAAAGGGGAACCGGACGTCCATCTGATCGATGAGCTTCGCCCTCTGCGTTTCGTCTAACAGATCGGATTTATTTATCAGAAGAATAAATCCCTTTCTCGCGTCGATAATTAGGCCGGCGATCTTGGTGTCCTGTTCGGTGATTCCCTCCCTGCTATCGATGAGCAAGAGGGCGATCTTCGATCTCGAAAGCGCCTCTTTGGCGCGGGTCACGCTGTAAAACTC
>SBBT01000123.1 GCA_005239595.1 Candidatus Troglogloeales bacterium
CCTTTGTCACTTTCCGGTTTTCTTGGCGGAGGGTATTTCTTCCAGACGGAAGAGCTTTCGCGCCGCCTCTAGAATCATACTCCCATTGGTGGAGTGGGCCTCTTCTTTAAGAACGGTTAGCGGATCGTGCACTAATTTGTTCACAATGGATATCGTAAGGTATTCTAATACCTCGCGCTCTTTTTCTGTAAGTTCTGTCAGGCCGACCGCCGCTTTCTTCAACTCTGTCCTGCGAATCTCTTCCGCGCGATCTTTGATGGCAACAATCATCGGAACCGCATCCAGCGATTTTAACCAGCGGGAAAACCGTTCGACCTCTTCCGTCACAATATTCTCGGCCTTGAGTGCCTCTGCATCTCGGGACCGGATGTTGGCCTCGACAGAGAGTTTTAAATCATCAATGTCGTAAAGAAAGACGTTGTCGAGCTGATTGATTTCGGGATCGATGTTTCTGGGAACCGAGATATCAATGAGGAAAATCGGCCTGTTCTCACGCGCGGCGATGGTCTTCGCGACCATGTCTGGTCGGATCAAATAGTGCGGGGCACCGGCAGAGCAGAGAACAATATCCGATTCTGCCATCTCGAAAACAACATTCTCGAACGAAACCGGAACGCCGTTGAACACTTTTGCCAACTCCAAGGCCCGTTCATAACTTCGGTTTGCGATAAAAATGGACGCGACGCCGTTATCCACAAAGTGGCGTGCCGCAAGTTCCGCCATCTCGCCAGCACCAATTAACAATACTGATTTTTGGGAAAGGCTTCCAAAGATCTTCTTGGCAAGTTCAACGGCGGCGAAGCTGATAGAAACTGCATTGTCGGCAATCCCGGTCTCGGTCCGAACCCGTTTCGCAACAGAAATCGCTTTTTTGAACACCTTATTGAGAATGACGCCCGTTGTCTTATGCAGCATGCCGGCGTCAAAGGCATCTTTGATCTGTCCCAGGATTTGCGGCTCCCCAACAATCATCGAATCGAGACTTGATGCGACCCTAAAAAGGTGGCGCAGGCTGTCACCCGCAGAATACATATAAAGGCAAGGGGTCAACTTCTCCTGTGGGATTTCAGGCTGATGCTGCATTAAAAAGTTGTTAATCGCCTCAAACCCTTCTCTCGTATCTTTAACCACGGCACAGATTTCAACCCGGTTACAGGTTGACACAATGATTCCCTCTTCAATAACCGGATTCGATTTCAATCGATAGAGGGCCCCGCCGATCTCCTTTTCAGAAATGGCCAGACGCTCCCTGATTTCAACCGGCGCCGTTTTATGATTTAGTCCAACGATGACAATATCCATGGCGCTATGCCAACGAGACAAAAATAAAAATGACTCCCACAAAACCGATGATGGCCAAATGGGCCGCCTTCCTTGCCCTCCAACCGATGGTAACTCTCCCATGTAACACGATCAGGTAGAAAAACCATGTGCCCAAGGCAAAGGCCTGCTTGGAATTGTTGGATGACCAGAACGAACTCAACGTGTACTGCGCCCATAAAGCCCCGAAGATTATTCCCAATGTGAGAAGGGGGAATCCCATCAGGATAGTCTTTTGATTCCATTGGTCAAGCAGATCGAGCGAGGGGAGTTTATAGTAGAGCGAATTGAATTGTTTTGATTTAAGAAACCTTTCTTGGAGCAGGTACATGATTCCAAAAACAGCAGAGATCGCAAAGGCGACAATTCCCAACAATGACAAAGTGGTATGGATTCCGAGCCAGGCGTTTCTTAACGTGGCGTCTAAGGCGCGTTGTTCATCCGGCAGGGCGGAGGCCGATATCAGCGATAGGAAAGCGAGCGGGAGGATGAAAGAACCCAATATATGGATACGATATCGGAACTCAACAAGAAAGAAAACAAGAACCATGGCCCATGAAGCAAAGGAGATCGCTTCATGGGGGCTTGTAAAGGGGACATATCCGGCCTCTCTCATTCGGCCAGCTAACGCCAAGGTATGACATAAGAATCCCCCTCCCGTGACGGCCATGGCCAGTTTTTGACTTAAGAAGAGGGGGCCCGTTGGTGAAGCAGGCGATGCACCCTTTTTATCCCATAAATTATAGAGAAAGAAACCGGTACCCAAGAAATAGCATAAAAGGGTCAGCTTAAAAAAAAGGATGTGGGTCATCGATTGTTGAACCTCTGTTCAAAAAAGCTATTATAACACAGCAAAAGGCATATAAACCTGTCCCCATGGGGTCCTTTGGCCAGGGGCAGGGCTATCAGAGGGAAATCAGGCAAGACAGTTTTTCGATAACAGCAAGAAGGGGGCGCCCAATCACTGAGACAGGCCTAAACAACGGGAGCGCCTACGCCCCAATTTATGTCCACATCCTAACACATTATTTTACAAATCGATGTGACCCAAGTTTTTATCGGGTGCGATTTTGTCCCGTATCTTTTGTTTGAGTTCCTTGATCTCTGGAAAACGGTTTTGCTCCTTGCGGGACCAGATCAGTGTCTCACCGATACGCACTTCAAAGATACCACCGGTTCCAGGGACCAACGCTACCTCGCCAACCCCCGCCTCAAAGGTAGAGAGGATCTCCTGGGCCATCCAGGCGGCACGCAATAACCACTTACACTGCGTGCAGTATAAAATTTCAATACGAGGCAACTGCCCCATCGCAAACCCCGGTTGCATTCTTCATGTTAAACCTGCTACCAAAACCTACATCGTTCTTATCTTACAATGAAGAAATCATGAAGTCCAAACTTTGCTTAACAAACGATACGCTTTTGGTCCTCTTAAGCGCCTTCGTTCGATCTGCCGGAGTCGGTTACTTAGGTGTCGTCTTTGCTTTCTCCCTTGTCTCACTGGGGCTGACCGCCACACAGATCGGTCTTTTGGTCTCATTAGGATTAGCCGGAGGTGCCGTGGGGACCCTGGGAGTCGCCCTCTTCGCAGATCGGTTCGGCCGACGACACTCTTTAATACTCCTTTCGTTATTGTCCATCGGAGGAGGCGTTGGATTTAGTTTTCGGCCAGGTTTTATCGTGATGATATTTATCGCCTTTATCGGCATGATCAACGGAATGGGGCGGGACCGTGGGGCTGCCGCCTCGTTGGAACAGGCAATACTAGGGCATGAAACACCCCCTGCGGATAAGACACCGATTTATGTTTTCTATTGGGTTGTCGTCGATGTGGGCATGGCCCTCGGATCACTCATGGGGGGGGCAGGAATGTTACAGCCGCGTGGCAATACAACCTATTCTGTGACATTCTTGCTTTACACAGCACTTTCCGGATTGACAGGCGTCCTTTATTTTTTCCTGCCATCAAAATGGGATATCAGACAAAAGGCCCGGCAAACAGTTATTCAGCCTCATTCCAGAAAGAAGATCCTCCATCTTTCTTACCTTTCAGCCCTCGATTCTTTTGCGGGCGGATTCCTAACGAGCACCTTAATTGCCTACTGGCTGTATGTCCGATTTGATCTGAACGAAATGGCAGTTGGAACACTCTTTTTCCTAGGGCGGATAGCGAATATCCTATCGTATTTCGCGGCCGGCTGGCTGGCGCGACGAATCGGCCTTCTTTACACGATGGTCTTTACCCATCTTCCATCCCACTTCTTGCTTTTTGGAATGGCGTATGCCCCTACGTTTTTCTGGGTCGCTGTTTTGTTCTTATTGCGAGAGTGTCTCGTTGAGATGGATGTACCAACCCGCCAGGCCTATTTATCAGCAATGGTCGAACCCCATGAGCAAACGTTTGCAACCGGCGTGGTTAATCTTACCCGAACGGCCGCCTGGTCGATCGCCCCTGTTTTTTCAGGATACGCGATGGCCTCGCTTTCTATGTTCACGCCCTTGATTGCGGGTGGAAGCCTTAAAATCATTTACGACGGGCTTCTTTGGTACTCATTCCGTAACGTTCGACCCTTGCATCCCAATGACCAGAAACAGCACACAAAGACGGGGATCGGGGCGCGCGCGGGGCATTTGAAGAGGACTTTCTGAAATTACGCCTTAGCGGCCCGTTTTCGCTCGGTTTCATCTAGAACGCGCTTACGAAGCCGGACGGATTGGGGAGTCACCTCGACCAGTTCATCGTCCGCGATGAACTCGATCGCCTGCTCCAGGGAGAGCACCCGAGGCGGGGTCAGTTGAATGTTCTCGTCACTCCCGGCGGCGCGCATATTGGTCAGTTTTTTTGCCCTTAAGGGGTTGACGACAATATCGCTCTCTCGAGAATGCTCTCCGATAATCATCCCCTCATAACATTTCACGCCAGCGCCAACGAAGAGGGCCCCCCGTTCCTGAAGAGAATAAAGGGCATACGCGGTGGTCTCGCCGGCCTCCATTGCAATCAAAACCCCCCTGGTGCGGGTCGCAATATCCCCTTTATGCGGGCCATAGCCATCAAAAATATGATGAAGAATGCCGGTACCCTTCGTCTCGGTCATTATCTCGGATTGAAGGCCGAGCAGTGCCCGCGAGGGAACGCGATACTCCAGACGGACCCGGCCATCCGTACCCATCTGGTGATTGATCAGCTCGCCCTTTCGTTTTCCCATCTTCTCGATAACGAGGCCCTGATAGGACTCTTCAACGTCAACGGTTAAAAGTTCGTACGGTTCCTGCGTCTCTCCCTCCACCTTCTTCAAGATAACCCGAGGTTTGGAAACAGCCAGTTCAAAACCCTCCCTCCGCATTGTTTCGATCAGGATCGACAGGTGCAACTCTCCCCGTCCGGACACCCGAAAAACCTCTCCCGCCTCTTCGACGCGGAGGGCGACATTGACCCTGAGTTCCTTAAAGAGGCGATCCCGCAGATGACGGCTGGTCACATATTTTCCCTCTGTTCCGGCAAGAGGGGAGTTATTGACCATAAACTCCATCGTAAGCGTCGGCTCTCCAATTTCGATGGTAGGAAGAGGAGATGGATTGTCGGCGTTCGAGATGGTCTCACCAATCTCAATCTCTTCGAGACCCGCGATCGCGACGATTTCACCCACAGCCGCGGAGGTCAGATCAATCCTGCCAAGGCCATGAAACCCAAACAACCTGGCCACGCGACTTTTTTCCATACTGCCGTCGCGTTTAAGACGAACGATCGGGCTCCCAACGTTCAAAACCCCATTTTCGATCTTCCCAATGGCAATTCGACCGACATAATTGTCGTAGTCAATCGTGGTGACCAACATCTGAAGCGGGGCGTCGTAACTTCCGGAGGGAGGAGGAACGGACGCCAAGATCGTTTCAAACAGGGGGGAAAGATCTTTGCGCGGATCATCAAGCGCGCGCATAGCATACCCCTCTCGGGCCGAGGCGTAAATAATCGGAAAATCGAGCTGTCGATCGTTCGCACCTAGTTGAACAAAAAGATCAAACGTGGCGTTGACCGCCTCATCAGGCCGTGCCCCCTCTCGGTCAATCTTGTTGACCACGACAATGGGACAAAACCCCAAGCGAAGTGATTTTGAGAGTACAAACTTGGTCTGCGGCATCGGCCCGTCGACAGCATCTACCAGGATCAGGACACCGTCGACCATCTTCAATATCCGCTCCACCTCTCCGGAAAAATCGGCATGTCCCGGGGTATCCACGATGTTAATCCGGCAACCCCGATAAGAGATTGCGGTATTTTTGGCCAGGATGGTAATCCCGCGTTCCCGCTCCAGATCGTTTGAATCCATCACCCGTTCAACCACGGACTGATTGGATCGGAAGGTTCCGCTCTGGCGAAGCAGGCCGTCTACAAGCGTCGTCTTTCCATGATCTACGTGTGCGATAATTGCGATATTTCGAATCATTTCTGTAGTAGTTCTTTCCAAAGGTTATCCTTTCACTAAAAAAAAGGAGGGGCAACAATGACCCCTCCCTTATTTAAGACAAAGACGGTCGTCTATTTTAGAGGCGCAGACGTTCGCGTGAGACCTCTTTCTCCAGCATATTTTAATTCAGATGACGTGGGATTCAATGCGAAAATACGGTTATCCCCCTTTGGGAGAACCCGCAGGAGACCCCATTGACCCGCATCCAGATAGGCAGCACGGTGGTTCATATAAAGGTAATCGCCAGGAATCTGGTGCGGTCCTCCCGCGCCTCCCAGGAGGTTAACCCGAAGATACGAATTCCCGCCAAACTCAAAAGAGCTGTGCAGATGCGCACCTGGAAATGCATCGGTCGCCCACTCATGACCATCCATAGCAAAAACCGACATCTGCTCATTGAATGCCCCAAAGACATGGATTATCAGCGGATCGCCGGCATGGGCCTGAATTAATGGTGTGGTCGCCCCGGATGCGCTGGATGAGATACAGCTATAGAGAAATCCCACCTCGCACATCCCGTTATCGATGTAGTGGTCTTTCGGTTCGGAACGATAGTTGATCCCTATAAGGCCAGCCACCTTCTGGGCATAGGGCATAAAGCTCGTCCCGATGAGATTATCCTCATCCTGAAAGAGCAATGCCACATCCCGATAGTTGGTCTTGCTTTCATTACCGGGAACCGAGCGATCGACTATCACATTGGCCTGCCAGGCATTCTTTAATGTAACATCCTGCCCTGTGACGGGATCGAGGTACTTAGAACCCCTCGGCCCGACAATAATGGCACCATAGAGCCCGTTCCTTGGATTCTCCAAGACATTTCCCCAGTCCTGAATGAGGGCGGCATTTTCACCATATTCCGGATGGGCATAAAAGGTGTACGTTTTCGACTGCCCGGGGGCAACGGTCTGATCACCCGGATTGTTCCCAACGTTAATCCCCATCGAGTCCTTCGGATCATAGGCAAGCATATCAGCATGAATTCCAGCCCGCTCTTTGGCCATACGGTTGGTCAGTTTGATCTTTATGCAGTCTCCCACATTGACTCGGAGGGTCAGCGGATGGGGAGAAAGCATTCCCCCCTTCACAGCAGTCACCTCGTCATCTAACACATAAACCTTCCCCTGATCGTTGCCCAGGCTTAACCGCCTGCCCAGATCGACCTCCATGACCTCTGGAAGCCCCCGGTTAAATCTTAAGGCATAGTCAATGGCCGAAACAGAAAAATGCTTCACAGGCGCATCAGTAGGACAGACCTCCCTGGCCGATAATGGGATCTCTTCCCGCGAGGGGAGAAACTGAAGGGTTTTATCGGCCTTGTCTAACACCCGGATAATCCCCCATGCCCCGCTCGAAAAATGAGAAGCGCGGCCGGAGTGATAGAGATAATCCCCCGCCATCTTCTGTGGTCCACCGGCTTCAGGGATAACCAGATCAAGCCGCTCCGCAATGGCCAACTGGAATGTATTGGTCGGCCTGGACCCGGCGTTAAATCGCTCCATCGGAAACCAATGACCGCCTACATGCCAGGTATGAGCCTCGTTCGCCGAGCCAACGATCGCTCGAAAGACAATTGGATCTCCCAGATAGGCCCGAACCAGCGGTGTCCCAGGATCCCCATGAACCTTGCTCACAAAGAGCTTTGAAGGATCTGGATTATTGGCAAGCCGGACCGACAACGGGGCAACCCGCAAGCTGTATCCCCCTCCCGTGGTCGCCTCCCCGCCATTTAGGAACGTCATGGCCGACTTGTTGAGATACTCCGGATATTTGGCCGACGGCGTTCCATCGACAGAGGGACGTCCTGCCAGCGGATTATCGGCAGTAATCAACTCCGCCGCCCTCGGGTTGGAATCGATGATCTGCATCACCACTTCCCGAAAGCTCCCCGTCACCTGGGCCGAAACCGGGTCGGTGGTATGGATATCGACCACCACGCCGCTTTTCACCTCTTTTCCCGTCACCGGGTCATGATAGGTCGATCCGGCCGGTTCCACAATGGTCGAGCCAAAAAGCCCATGCCCCCAACTATCCAGCCCAAAAACATGGTCATGCCAAAAGACCAATCCCAAATCGACATCGGGATACCAGCGATAGCGGACAAATTCCACGCTCGCAATCGCACCCTTCTTATGGGATTTCTTTAACGGTTCCGTCAAGACCACGCTGTTTCCCCTGATCTCCTTGATCCGCACCGCCTCAAACGTACCAACCCCATCCAGGCTTAAACCGATCACCGTATTCGGATGAAACATCGGGGCATCAAACGTTCCCCCATGAACATCAATGTGACGAGCAGACGACGCAATTTCGATGGAGAGATCACCCGCTTTGGCCTCTTTGACCAAAGTGGTGTTTTGAGGCACCGGCATCCCTTCATGCGGTTTCTGCTTATCCTCCGGCTTTAAAATCGTGTAGGGTCGAACCGACTGCTCATAGTTAAATCCGATAATCACGCCATCGGTCGCCGTAATATCAAACTGGAAGAAGTGTGGGTGCATATTCACCTTGCTGGAATGCGCCGACCGATCTTCATCTTTCAGCTTACTTTTGAAAACAACATCCACACAGTCGTAGACATTGGCCCGAATTGCCAACGGAACCTTTTTGTTGTCATCCGCCCGGACCTCGGCCTCCTCCTCTTCGTTCACAAAGAGCATGCCGTCCGGATCAACAATGGCCGGGGTCTTGGCCGTCGCCCGCGACAGTGTGATCGGGAGGGTAATGCTATTGATGGTAAAAAACTTCCTGGGCGCCCGGGCGGGACAGAGACTCCAGGGACCATTTTCGCCAGGCTGTGCCGGGTCGGTGGTCAATTTCCCTCCCGCATCGTGGCGAATCGGCTCAAAGAAGGGGGCTGGATTATGATCGGGCGAGAAGGGCACCCGTTTGCCCAAATGCGGCCGTAAGTAGGGGATGGAAAGCTTCCCTGTCGCCGGATCAAATCGGATCGGCTGTCGGATTCCCGGCGTCTTCGACTTGTAATTGACCCAGACCTGTTTTGTTTCAGGCTCGTTCATCGCCACATTTCCCTGCCACTTCCAATCCAACACGGTGGCATCCATGGCAACCGCCTGTTTATGTTCATCTTCGCTTCCGGCAGGCAGCCCCTGCGTGGGGAGGAGCATCTCTGTCCATTCTTTCACAGAAACCTCGACTGGATTGGCCTTCCAGTTCGATTTTTCCGCCGTAATTTTAAACTTCTTTCCACCAAACCAGTCGACCGTAGTTCCGACTAACTTTGAAGAGTCGACTGCCGGTTTCATCTTTCCTTTCCGATCTGGAAGCTCCGCCAGCGGGGGCATCACATCATCCTGAGAACCTTCCACTTGCAGCGTATTATAGACCCGCCAGAAACCCCACATGCCGGTGACATAGTGCTGGGGAATATGACAATGAAAAGTAAAATCGCCGGCGCCATACGCACAGCCACCGGAACCACATTCGATCAGATTGGTGTAAGACTCGGCCGCCCCAATCGCCTGGACATCCAGTCGCTCCGAACTGGTGCGCACCGGCGGAAATTTCACCGGCCCCGTGCCGCTAGCGGTCGCCGCGAAATTAAACTCGGCCGAGGTTACCGCCTCCGGATGACGCGGCCAGCGGTCGCTTCCCCCATGAAGATGATGAGAATGGATCACTTCCGATCCCCCCATCAAACGGTATTTGACCGGATCGCCCAGGTAAGAACGGGGAACCGTGGTCGCCGGATCGCCAAACGTGTAGGAGCCATATCCCATCGATTCATCATGGACACCATGCTCCTTGTCCTGTAGAGCCAGGCGTGTTCCATGAGACTCGCTCCGCAGGTTTAAGCCCCGGCCGCCAGGGCGGTATGAGTCGGTAAAGGCATCCCGCTGGGGGAGCATTTCGCCCTTCCGGTCTAAAAGCCTGAAAACCTCATCGCCAAACTCGTGATAGTAGATTGCAAATTCTCTAAAATCAGGGCCATTTGCCTGATCAATCGTTGCCATCCACCCGCTTTTTAACTCTTTTCCCGTCCAGGGACTTAAATATTTTGAACCGCGCGGCTCTACAACCAACGAACCGAACATCCCGAGGGACCATTGATCTCGCGTCGCATGGCTATGGAAATGATGGGCGTTATCCGGCTCATCAGCAGGGATATACCACTCAAATTCCCGCATCCCTCCAGGGGCAACCAGCGAATCCTTATTGGTCATGGTGGCAGCCTCGCCGGTCGCGCGAACAATAAAGCTTGAGCCATGGATGTGAATGGAAACCGGCTCGTCATTTTCTGTCTTGTTGCGGAGGATCATTCGAACGCAATCACCCGCGTTGGCACGGATCGTCAAAGGCTGGATTAAATCTCCCTGGAGTCCAGCCGAAACAGCCGCAGACGGATAGGCGTCCTTGCTGTCTCTGGCCGCTTTATTCTTCGCCTCTTCGGCGCGAACGGCTTCCAAGTCCTCGGTCAATACATAAAGATAACCCGGATAGTATTCCATGAAACGGTTGATCGTAATCTCGATATTGATGGCGGAGATATCAAAGTTTTTTACCGGCGCACTCGCAGGACAACGGCCTCCACGAACGACCGATTCTTCACTGCTGATCCGAAGCGGCGTCCCCTGCATCGCGGCGTGGGCTTGGGCGCTGGAGGTATATCCCCCCAGATTTCCACCGACCCGTCCGATCTCATGGTCCAGTTTTTCAGAGAGCTTATTGAGCATCTCGACGCCCGCCGGCTGATAGACAACGCCTGTTGGGGCCGGTTGAGAGGCTGCCCTCTCCGGCATCGATATCCCGTGCATCTCATGCAGGCTTAAATCTTCGGCCGGAGAGAGTACCGGGAAGGTCATACCCATAAAAATAAAAGCAAAAAACGAAACCGAAAAACTTCTCCTAACGTTCATATACCCCCTCATCATGATAGAGTTAACTATGGTGATAACTTATAATTGTGCTCATAAGTTTGGTGCCAACAACCTCACCCACGCGGTCACGAAGACACGGTCTTCATAACATTTGGCGCATGGGGCGTTGTGCCCTTATACGTTTCTTTCTTGCTTCCTTCTGCTTTCTTTTTCGTTTTACCGAGGGTTTTTCATAAAAGGCCCTTCGTTTTAGCTCTTTAAGCAAACCCTCTTTCGCAAGCTGCCGTTTAAGAACCCTTAAGGCTTTTTCAATCTGATTTTCATAAACTTTTATCAAGCAATCTCCTTCGAGCTTTCTCTATATTTTAAAAATAAAGATTCGCGTTTTCCACATTACGAAGTTTTGGAATACCCCATCAACGGGAGAAACGTCTCTCAATGGAAAGGGAAAGGGGCATTGTACATTACCTTCTGTCCCATTGTCAATTCCCTGTAATGAGGAGTACGCACCACCAAAAATTGACGAGGTCTTTCGAAACTCGATCTCACTCGAAACATTTGTTAGGGAGGGATCCCTTCCAGCAGAGAAGGATTCGGAAATAATGCAAGGTCTCAAGAAACCGTTTTTCGATAACATTTTTGGCTTTGGCGTTGAAGTACGGAGTTCGCAACTGCTCTTGCCCGCGGAGGTCGTAGTCGATTGTATAAAATTTGAGACGTGCTCAATGCGTCTGTTAACAAAATCATTTCAAATTACTGAAACAGCAGAAATACATAATCTCACGGTGAACGATCTGTTCGCTGAAGCAAAAAAGTTGTACGATTCAATCATGAATCAGATGAGGCATGCTGCTAGAATCGATGCTTTGAGCAGGCAGGTTTTGGAACATCTCAATAACCGAACCTCGCGAAAATGGCTATTTAGCAACGTGGCGAGTTCGCATACAACGAACCCTAACCCCACGGTGGAGAAGGAGGCGAGCAAGATTGGCGCGTACCTTTCACCGTGAACGTTGGGTGTGGTGTAGCTACGGAACATTTTATTTTATGGTTCGCATTTGCGAAGTGTTCTGAGCCATTTATTGTGCACCATTTATTGTGCGAGTAGCTTTTAGATTTGTTCACTGGTATAATCGGTTCAGATAAGTGGCCGATCAGTGGTGCAAGAGTGATAAAAAAAGTGGTCTATGGGCCATAGGAAAAACGGGGTGCCGCACCTAACAGTCGTTCAATCCGACCGCAAATAATGTGTTTGATTTTAGCGATCCACCCTGTGCAGGACACAGTGTAATATAAGCAAGAAACTTAATTCTGATGTCAATCAAATCAATATGTTATAAGGTAGTTTCTTAGAAGACCACCCTTTCTCGGTCGGCTCAGTTCGCGCTGGGCAGGGAAACAATGACTCTGAGGTTTGCGTTAAGCTAGAAGCCGATCGTTCATCTCTTAGTCTGGAGGGGTTATGAAAGAACGAATTGCCGTCAACCCACAGATTCACTTTGGTAAGCCTTGCGTTGCTGGCACGCGGATTCCGGTGCAAAACGTGTTGGAACTGGTCCGTGAAGGGCTCTCCTTCTCCGACATTGTACGGAATTATTACCCTGATCTGACGCCGGAGGACATTCGCGCTTGCATCCAGTACGCTATCGACGTAGTGGCGGTTGAAGATATCCGTCTCACGACAACCCAGTGAAATTCCTAACCGACCAGGACGTTTACGGCACTACCGTGCGCTTTCTGGCCGGACTGGGACATGAAGTCGTACCGGTGGCCCGGCTTGGTCTTGCCCAAGCTGAAGACGCTCATTTGCTCGGAATTGCTGGTGAGCAAGACCGCCTATTTATTACACGCGATCGGGATTTCGGTGGTCTTGTCTTTGTTGAAGGCGGTGGACACGGGGTTATTTATCTCCGCATCTTGCCCTCGACTCAGAATGCTGTTCATGCCGAGATGGAAAGGGTTTTGACACTGTACAGCGAGGTGGAATTGCGGCGGGCCTTCTTGGTTATCGAGCCTGGACGACATCGAATCAGAAGACCGGTACCAGGCCAGGGATGAACAAATGTGCTCGATTAATCGGCACCCTTGCCCAAAGAATCCCAACCAGGCGCTCAACACGGACGCGCAAAAAGCGCGCACCGGTTAGCTTAATCGTTGGGTGGCTTCGCTCCTATTATTGTTACACTGATTAAACCACGCCTGAATCTTTGAGCAATGTCTCAGCAAATCAGTAATTTTCTTCGTTACCCAGGTGGCAAACGCAGGATGTTGATATTCCTCAAAGACCATCTGCCTGCCCCGGAAAAAATTGGGGGCCGCTACATTGAACCATTTGTTGGCGGCGGCGCAGTATTCTTCCACGTCCAACCGAGGAAAGCACTTTTATCCGATGCTAACCCAGACTTGATATACATTTACAAAGGAATTCGATATGCTCCAAAAGATGTTTGGGCTATTTACTCCAAGTTTGGCGGCACTAAACGAGACTATCAGGATGTCCGTGATCACATCGCAGACGAATCACTCGTCCAGCGCGCGGCTCGAATGCTTTATCTGAACCGAACCTGTTTCAAAGGCATGTGGCGTCACAATAGGCAGGGCGAATTCAACGTGGGCTATGGTGGTCAGGCAAGACGTTGGGTCATTTCTGAAGAGGACTTACTACTTACGCGTAATCTGTTAAGAAAAGCCAGCATCCGATGTGGTGATTTTGAAGGCGTCATTGATTGCGCAATGCAAGGCGATTTTCTATTTTTGGATCCACCTTACCGACCTGGGGAGCGCGAGTATTTCAACAATCACTACCTCTGGCAGAAATTCTCTGTTGAAGACCACGAACGACTCGCTTCAGCACTAAAGCGAGCAAAATATCGAGGTGTGATGTGGGCTATGACTACATCCTCACATTCCGATATCATAAAACTGTTCCGCGGAAACTATGTTCTGGATATTCCCCGCGGCACAGGCAGGCTTCCGGGGATTATGGCAATTAATTCTGGGGAGGTCTTTATCTCAAGCTCTAGAACGGAGGGTAGCAAAAGATTATGAAGAAATTTTTCAACAATGCTGCTCGGCAACATCACCCGTTGCGCGCCCTCAAGGATTTTCTAGATAGTGAAGTATCCTACGAAACGGCGAAGAGATACGACGACATGCGCTTCGTCGGGTACGTCCTTGATATCAATTACGACACCGTAACAATCATTACGTCCGATCCGTTCAAGTTGGCGGTCGGCGGTGTACCGCGAAACTCCCTTCTCATCATGACGCCCGCCGTTCAAGAGAAAATCGCTACGCCGCACTTTACGCTCCTTCGTGTGCTTGACGCTGCGCCCACGCCACTGAGCAAAGATACACAGCAGACATACTTTGAACTCCAGAAAAAGTCCATGCCCGAACTGGATATCTTCACGCAATCAGAGTTGCAGTGGGGGGCCCTCAACACATCAGTTCTTGGGATGTTTTACCCACATCCAGAAAAGCAAGATGCTGTTGAGTTTTCGGGCGACATGAACAACTTCGTAAGCGCCCACAAATACCGAGTCTATGCCCCAGATGATGCAATTCTAAACCTCGTCATCAACACGCTGGTTCCAAAAGAGAATCGTTTCCAAATCGGCAAACTGCGTTTGACAGAATGCCGATTGCCCCTGCCTGACAAAACTTTGCCAAATGTACCTGTTTATGTTTCACCACGAGACTTCCTAGCATCCCGAACAGCCATGTTCGGAAAGACGCGGCTTGGAAAATCGAATGTAGTTAAGTTGATCGCACAAAGCATTATTGATTCAACAGCCAAGACTAAAAACGTCGGGCAGCTCATCTTTGATATCAACGGCGAATACGCTAATGACAATCCCCAAGATGGAAGCAAGTCGATCCGAAGCGCAAACTCACAGAGATGCGAGGTTTACGCTCTGACTCAAAAACAAGCCACTCCATCACAGCCACTCAAGCTGAATTTTTATGAACAACCCGATAGGGCGAAATTCGTCTTGGGAAGTCTTATCGAACAAGACAACCGAGCCACCTCAGACTATATCCGCCGCTTCATGAGCGTAGAACTTGTGCCGCTCGGCGACATTGCGCGCATGCAGCAGGGTAGCGAGAGAATACGAACTCTGCGAAAAATCCAGATGTTTTGGGCAATACTATTCAAAGCCGGTTTTTTGGTTGATGAGCCGCGTTTGCTAGAACTGGCACCGCGCGGTGGGAATACTAGCCAGTTTAGCCCTGGCTTCAGTCAGGGTCTGCGATCAGCGGCGTATACGGCGGCAAATATCCAACCTGTGCCACAACACCCACGAACATTGAGCGAGCTACAGCGTGAGATAGATGTTATTGCCAGATTTCGACGTGACAACAACGATCCTAACTTAACATCATCAAGCAGTGGTGACCCAATATTTGATCCCGACGATATTGCATTGCTTGAGTTTCTCGAACCGCCTCCGGGAAGAAGCGGGGTGGCGATCGTTCAACCCCATCGAATCTATCACCACCCACGAGCGGGCAATTTCGTGCAGAATATCTTAAGCAGTCTCGACGCGGGCCAAACAGTGATCCTAGATTTAGGCAATGCACACCCCATCTTGCTGGAGTATTTCTCGGATTTGCTGTCAAACGCGGTTTTTAGCCACCAAGTAGATAAATTCAGCAACGACAAACTCGGCAATCACTATATCCAAGTTTACTTCGAGGAAGCACACAACCTGTTTCCCCGTCACAACGAGCCAAAAGGGATTTATAGCCGATTCGCGAAAGAAGGGGCGAAATACCACATTGGCATTGTCTACTCCACACAGTCACCATCAACTATCTACGGTGACCTTCTTGCCCAAACTGAAAACTTCTTTATAGCGCATATGTCCTCGCAAGACGAAGTGAATGCGCTGGCGAAAATGAACGTTGCATATGAAAGTTTAAAAGACGACATACTTCGCGCGAAAACAATTGGTTACATTCGTATGCTTACACGCTCTCACAGATTTGTTGTTCCAATGCAGGCACTGCGCTTCGAGCCAA
>SBBT01000196.1 GCA_005239595.1 Candidatus Troglogloeales bacterium
CCCATGGGCGTATTTAGCGATCGATACCAGTATCGATCGGATTATGTTCTCCGTCTTTACTCATGAAAACAAAAAGAAAAAAACTTTCACCCCATTCTTCCTTGACACATAATATTTGACATTACCTAGACACCAGAAAAAATTAGACACCTCAGTGATAGCTGAAACAAAATATCAGTAAGATAACTTCTGATGAAAATAGAACACCAGGAAAGAAGGGATGATTTTACTGACGATGGAAGACGAGAAACGATTGATTGTGGTTCAGAAGGTGATGGACGGGACAATGGATAGGGAGGCCGGGGCGAAGGTCTTGGGTTTTTCAGAAAGGCAGATGTATCGGCTGATGGCATCCGTTTAAAAGAGAGGCCCCTCGGGTTTGGTCCATGGGAATCGGGGGAATCAGTACGCACGCAAAGACGGCGTCGATCCCCTTGCGCGATCCTTTAACACCATTAATCACGAACAGAACTTTATGATCCAATTTCAGACATCGGTACTGTAGCTCATTGAGAAAATCCCGGACCACTTTCTCATGCTAAGTTCCCGCCTCAATTGCATCCAGGATGACCTTTTCTCCCTGAAGCGTTACGCCAAGAGCAATAATCATCTCATTCTTAGCAAAGCGCTTCCCATCCATAAAAATGACAAGCAGACCCAGAGGACTCAAATCCCGGTTCTGAAACGTCTCAAGTCGTTTGGCCGATGCCTGAATAAACTGATGGGAAATGCTGCTCTTCGTTATCCCAAAAGTGGAAGGAATCTGAAGGGCCGTCTTCTCGAATTTCCGGGTGCTTATCCCGTTAATGATCTGGACTACTGCGTGGTGATTGCATGCATGAGGTGGAATGCCCTGTAACTTTCCAGGGAAACCTCCTTGCCAGTTGCCTGATTCCGAACCCTTGGCACCGCAATCGACAACTTCTGGCTTCCCAAACAGACCGAGCCAGGATTCGAGTCCCAACCCTTCATCGCATTCGCATCGCGCCGATAGTAACCGCCGGCCAATCGGGTGACTTCGGATTAAAGCTCTTCTTCAACCGCTATGAGCCCAAGCGGGATCATTTGCTGGATCAATTCTATTCGGCCATCCACTTTGTATCCGTTCTTAATCATTTCCATTGTTGCTTTAACACGAGGTGTGTGTTGCTTTTTCCTTGCCTTTTCTCTATTCTTTTCATGTGGCCTCCTGGGTTGATGTGTCGATCCTGCCGTTCTTACCGATTGCAAAATCTACATTATCGATTCGGAGGGCACTTTGCAATTTCAACTAATGATAGGACATTCTTGGGGAGAGTAATAGCGGGTATCCTTTTGCGGGGGGTGGGTCCATTTTGCTTTATCGAAACCCTTTCTAAGTGACCATGTTACTTTATCATTCATAACAAGATCGATATGCAGGCTGATATGCAGGAGATAAAGTTGAAATTCATGCCCTCCCTAGCTTAGACTCTCTATTTTAAGGGAAAACCTATGGCCATCATGGAGATTCTAAAGTATCCGGAACCGGTGTTGCTTTGTAAGGCCGGAATGGTTCATCAAATAGATGGGGCGCTTCAGAAGCGAATTGATGACATGATAGAAACATTATATGCCGTGCCGGGACTCGGGCTGGCCGCTCCCCAGGTGGGGGATTCAATCCGTCTTTTTATCTACGACATGTCTCTACATGAGAAAGAGGTGAAAGCACGCAAGGGCCCTCTGGTGGTGATCAACCCGGAAATTGTCGCAATGGAGGGGGAAGATCTTTCAGAAGAAGGATGTCTTTCCATTCCGGGTTATCAAGAGATAGTGAAACGGGCCTATCGTGTTCAATTGCAAGGGATTGACCGGGAAGGGAAGGAAATCCGTGTCATCGGTGAAGGATTGTTGGCCAGGCTATTTCAGCATGAGATTGATCATATCAATGGTGTCTTAATGATCGATCGTTTCAGTAGCCTAAAAAAGGACATTTTCTTTAGAAAACTCAAGAAAAAGGCAAAGCAGGATGGATCTTTCTAAAGATGCCACGTTCCCCTAAAAGACTCCGTATCGTCTTTATGGGAACGCCCAATTTTGCCCTCCCCTCTCTGGAAGTCCTCTTAAAAAGCGAAGAGGTTGTAGCCGTTATAACACAGCCGGACCGCCCCAAGGGACGAGGAGGGGTTATTGCCTCCCCTCCGGTGAAGATCGCCGCCGAGGGGAAATCGTTGCTGATCTTCCAGCCCGAACGAATCAAAAAAGATATCCTCGTGTTACAAACTTTGGTTCAACTCGCTCCGGATGTTGTGGTGGTTGTGGCGTTTGGGCAAATGCTTCCAAAAGAGGTTTTAAGTATCCCGCGATTCGGCTGTATCAACCTTCATCCGTCACTTCTTCCAAAATACCGCGGCGCCGCTCCTATGCAATGGGTGTTAATTTATGGAGAAAGAGAGACAGGGGTGACCACAATGCAGGTGGATGAGAAAATGGATAGCGGCCCGATCCTCCTTCGCCGTACGACCGCCGTTGATCCGAACGAGACTGCTGAAACCCTTTCCACCCGTCTTGCCAAGATGGGGGCGGATCTTTTAGTTGAGACGTTGTCCCGGTTAAAAGAAGGGACACTGATTCCGACAGAGCAGGACGAGAAAGAGGCTACCCTTGTCCCGATTCTTAAAAAAGAAGACGGACTGATTCGCTGGCATGACGATGTCCGTGCCATCTTTAATCGGTGGCGGGGTGTGATCCCCTGGCCTGGGACAACAACTTTCTGCCAGGGGAAACGATGGAAGATCCCCTCTCTGCGCATCGGGGGTATCGAAGGAATATGGGGCAGACCCGGGGAAGTTTTAGGTCTTTCCGAAAACGGACTTGAAGTAGCATCAGGGAGCGGTTATATTGTGGTAGAAAAATTGCAAATAGAAGGAGGACGGCCGATGACGCCTGTTGAATATGTGAGAGGCCACTCAATCCCAAAAGGATCTGTTTTAGGCCATTGAAAGGCCGGCAGGTAGGTTCTCTCTGCTTGATCGGTTTTCGATAGTCTGTTTTATACGAAGGAGGTGTTTCTTGAACGTATTAAAGACCACAGTTTTTATGGTGTTCCTGACTGTTTTGCTTGTTTTTGTCGGGGCCGCATTGGGAGGAGAAAACGGGGCGACTATCGCCTTTGTAATCGCATTCGCTCTAAATGGTATCAGCTACTGGTTTTCAGATAAAATCGTGCTGGCCATGTATCGGGCGCGTCCCGTGACGGAAACGGAGTTACCCTTGGTCCATGGCATTGTCACCGAGCTGACCCAACGGGCTGGCATGCCGATGCCGAAAATCTATTGGATCGACAGCGCTTCTCCGAATGCCTTTGCAACAGGCCGCAATCCCTACCACGCGGCGGTGGCGGTCACCAGCGGCGTTCTGAACATCCTGAACCGTGAGGAGCTCGCAGGTGTTCTGGCGCACGAACTTTCTCACATACGCCACCGTGATATCCTCATCGGAACCATCGCGGCAACCATCGCCGGCGCCATATCGATGCTGGCCAATATGGCGCAGTGGTCCTTGATGTTCGGAGGATTCGGCGGCCGCTCCGACCATCGTGAGAGACACGGCGGTATCGGCGCAATTGCCATGATGGTCCTGGCCCCGATCGCTGCAATGCTGATTCAGATGGCCATTTCCCGCTCCAGAGAATTTCAGGCCGATGCGGGAGGGGCAAAACTTTGTGGCAACCCCCTCTGGCTTGCCAACGCCTTGAGAAAATTGCACGCGGGCACCGCGCGCATCCCGTTGGACGCCAACCCGGCGACCGCCCACATGTTTATCGTCAGCCCGCTTTCCTCCGGCGGATGGACCTCCCTTTTTTCAACCCATCCTCCCATGCAAGAGCGCGTTGCCCGATTAGAAGGGATGGCGTACAGCGTGCGATGAACGATTCAAAGAGTAAAAGAGCGGTCAAGATTGTCCCGTCGCTGTTATCCTGTGACTTCTCGCGACTTGGGGAAGAGATTAAAGCGGTCGATGCGGCCGGAGCCGATTGGATCCATATCGATGTGATGGACGGCCGATTTGTCCCGAACTTAACAGTCGGTCCACTCGTTGTTGCGGCGGCGAAAAAGGCAACGGCATTGCCGCTTGACGTCCATTTGATGATCGTTGAGCCGGAAGATCTGATTCCCGAATTTATCAAAGAAGGGGCAGATTCCATTACCGTCCATGTGGAGGCCTGCCCACACCTTCACCGGACCATCCAGCTGATCAAGCAGCACGGGTCAAAGGCGGGCGTAACGCTTAATCCCGCAACACCCATTTCTTCCATCGAGGAGATTTTAGGCGAGGTCGATCTTCTCCTGATTATGTCCGTTAATCCCGGTTTTGGAGGACAGAAGTTTATCCCCAGTGCCATTGATAAAATCCGCGCGGTCCGAAAGATGATAGACGACCGCGGCCTGACTGTGGACTTGGAGGTGGACGGAGGGGTTAAGATCGACAATATCGGAATACTGGCCGAGGCGGGGGCCAATATCTTCGTCGCAGGCTCAGCCATTTTTGAAAGCCTTCATTATACGCGCACCATTCAAGAGATGCGCAAGTCCGCCCAGTCCATGTACGTTCATTGCCCGTCTTGACAAACCGCACCCTGCACCTTACGCTTAGAAAAATTTAACGGATTGATTCATGACAGACGCCGGGATCCTAAAATTAGCCGAAACGCTACATCCCCTGGAAAAAAAGATTCTCACCCTCTTTTGCAAGGATTCGCAACGCTCTGAAGAAGAGATGCTGCGCGATTCCTCCCTGCATCCCTCCCAGCTTTCAATGGGCATAGGATGGCTCCAGACAAAAGAGATTCTAAAAGTTGTCGATGAAAAAAGAAGGGCATGTGTCTTGTTGACGGAAATAGGCCTCTCTTACGCCAAAAACAGGAATCCGCCGCTTCGGATCGCCGACGAAATCCGTCAGAAGCAAGGGCTTAGTGTTGCTGATTTGAAGCGGCAGTCTGATTTTGATGCGGAAGAGCTAAGCTCCGCTATCGGCGCCCTCAAAGAAGCGGGGGCCATTCGTTTTGCGCCGGGGGGCGTTCTGGAATTACTGGACCGTTCAAACCTGTCGGAGTTTGAGCGGCTACAGGAGACCATTGATTATCTTGCGTCACAAGAGAACGGTGTGGAGATCACCCTCCTCCCTGGTCCATTCCAGGCGATCGTTGCTGCCTATCATCGAAAACGGGGAAAATCAAAAGGGATCTTTCGGGTCGATGAACGGATCGTTAGAACCTATGCCACCACAGAGCGATTCCCCCCGCTTTACCAGGCGATGCAGGGTCTTCAACCCTCGGATGAAATTGGCGGGCTGACTCCCGAAATGCTCAAAGATGGACAATGGCGCGGCAGAAGCTTCCGAAAGTATAACATCTCGCTTCCCCCCTCGCGTATCAGCGGCGGGAGGAAGCATCCTTATAAGAGTTTTCTCGACCAGGTAAAACACAAACTGGTCTCGATGGGTTTCTCGGAAATGCGAGGCCCGCTGGTTGAAAGCGAGTTTTGGAATATGGACGCCCTCTATATGCCACAACATCATCCGGCGCGGGAGATCCATGATGTCTATTTTGTGAAGAGTTCTCTGCAAGATCATGATATTCCTAGCGACATTCTTGCCCGGGTGGCGGCCTGCCATCAAACGGGCGGGATGAGCGGATCGTGCGGATGGCGATATTCCTTTGACACCGTAAGGACCCGGCGGCTTATTCTTCGCAGCCAGGGAACGGCGATATCCGCGCGAACGCTGGGAGGGAGGCCGAATATTCCTGGAAAGTATTTTTCGATTGCCCGCTGTTTTCGGTATGATCATGTGGATGCGACCCACGCCCCCGACTTCTTCCAGGTGGAAGGAATTGTGCTCGGCCCCGAAATCCATTTTGGGGTTTTGCTAGGTTTATTAACCCTCTTTGCAAAAGAGGTGGCGCGGGCCGAGGAGATTAAATTCCTTCCAGCTTATTTCCCTTTTACGGAACCATCCGTTGAGATGCACGTTCGACACCCAAAACTCGGCTGGATGGAGTTAGGCGGCGCGGGTCTTTTTCGTCCGGAGGTTACCCAACCGTTTGGAACCGATGTTCCTGTCATTGCGTGGGGACTTGGATTGGATCGAATGGCGATGGTGGCGCTTTCCCTTTCCGATATTCGCGATCTCTTCTCTCCCGATTTAGGGCTTATCCGCAGTCAGAGCATCCAATATGCCAACCATTGAAATAAAAATAAGCGACTTTGAGACGCTGCTGGGCCGTCGCGTTGGCAGGGAGGCGTTGGAGGGGCTTCTCTGTAAAGTAAAAGGGGAGGTGAAAGAGTTCCTCCCAGAGGAAGATTATGCCAAATTAGAGCTCAATGATACCAACCGCCCTGATCTTTGGTCCACGGAAGGGATCGTACGCCAGATTCACCCTCCTGCCCGTATCTATCCGTTCTTTCAGCATGCCGCAGAGCGAACGGTTATCGTGTCAGAAAAGGTCGGTGTGATTCGACCTTATCTTGCAGCGTGCATTGTCCACGGGCCTCCGATCACAGAGACCATGCTCGTTCACCTGATCCAATCCCAGGAAAAACTTGCCGAGACTTACGGCCGTAGGCGGGAGATGGTCTCTATAGGACTTTATCGCCTCCATAAGATTGCCTTTCCGGTCCGATATGACGCGGTGGATCCGGATCGTGCCTCTTTTATCCCGCTCGGATATGATCAGCCGGCGAGCTTTTCTGAAATCATCGCCCATCATCCAAAGGGAATCGCCTATGCCGCCGCCCTTCATGGCGCTAAAAGCTGTCCGATTTTAATGGATGCAAAGGGACAGATCCTCTCATTTCCTCCGATCATTAACAGCCGCGAGATCGGCGAGGTGCAAACGGGTGATACCGATCTCTTTGTCGAGGTTACCGGTACCGATCTTCGGATGGTTCTGCTCACTTTAAATATCTTTGCCTGCAACTTTTACGACCGGGAATACACCATTGAACCGGTTTCTATCCATTTTCCAGGAGAGACCGAATTTGGGAAAGTAATTCGAATGCCTTTTGATTTCTCGCGGCCGATTCACTTGTTGGCGAAAGATTTCCATAGAGTTTTGGGAGAAGCAAGTCCGGTACAGGAGATTGCAACCTCCTTGGAATCATTCGGCTATACTGTTACCTTCGAGGGGGATCGGCTGGCGGCGACTGCGCCACCCTATCGGGATGATACGATGCATCCCATCGACGTGATTGAGGATTTTGCCATCAGTCGTGGATATGAAAGTTTTCGGCCCGAAATGCCTTCTTCGTTTACGATCGGACTCCTTTCTTCCATCGAGAGGTTTTCTGATCAGATCAGGGAAGAGATGATCGGCCATGGATTTGAAGAGATTATTTCAAACATCTTAAGCTCGCGTCAGAACCTGATAGATCGAATGAAGATTAAAAATGCGCTCCGACCGGAGGCCTGTGTTATCGACATAGAAAATCCGATCACGGAACGTTTCTCAACCTTGCGGTCCTGGCTGCTGCCCTCTTTGCTGCAGGTTGAAGGGGTAAGCTCAAAGGCCTATTATCCCCATCGGGTTTTTGAGGTCGGAGAGGTGGCGCGGTTTAGGGCCTCCCAGGATGCAACAGAAACCTGTACCCGTCTGGCCGCCATGATTTCCCACCCAACAGCCAATTTTTCAGAGCTTCATTCCATACTGGAGGCCCTTTTCTATCGCCTGAGGCTTAAACTATCTCTTGAGCCTGTTTTGCATCCCTCTTTTATCGAGGGTCGGGCAGGCTTGTTGATTGTCAACAAGCGTGAAGTGGGGATCATCGGAGAGATCGACCCGGACGTTTTAACCCAATGGCAGATCGGCATGCCATCGGCCGCGTTTGAGATTGAAGCGGAACTTCTGAATAAGGGCGCTACGGTTTCCGGACCGACTGGACAATTTGGCTAAACCCGGTGGCGTCTTTTGCTGCTATTTCCGCCAGGATTTTTCTGTTGAGGGATATCCCAGACTGTTTTAGCCCTTCCATAAAGCGGCTATATGTGAGCCCATGACTTCGGACTGCGGCATTAATACGGGCAATCCATAACCTTCTGAAGTTGCGTTTCTTTGCGCGACGATCTCGATAGGCATATAATAGCGATTTGTCGACCGCTTCGGTGGCGGTGCGAAACAGTTTGCTCTTGGCCCCATAATAGCCTTTTGCCATTTTAAGACGCGCATTCCGTCGCTGTCGGGTTTTAGGCCCCCCTTTTGTTCTCGGCATTGCTTGCTCCTTTAACGTTCAAATACGTTCAAAAAAACGAGGTAGATGCTTCTTCTGGTATCAGCCCCACCTCTTATACGGTTTATTTCCCACAAGGAAGCAATCGCTTAACCATTACTGTCTCTCCCGGATGAACAAGCGCCGCCCCTCCGAGATTCCGCTTGCGTTTAGAAGATTTATGGCCTAACAGATGCCTCTTTCCTGCTTGTTTCCTTAGCACTTTTCCGGTTCCCGTCAACTTAAATCTTTTGGATGCCCCGCTATGGGTTTTCAACTTCATGTGTGCTCCTTTCCAGATTTTGGTGCCAAGGTCATGGCCATACAATTTCCCTCCATTTTTGGGGGATATTCTACCTGTCCCACTTCCCGTAATTGATCTTGGATACGGGTCATCATCTCCAGCCCCTTACCTTGGTAGGTCATTTCTCTCCCCCGGAATATCAATGTCATTTTTACCTTGTGACTCGATTCCAGGAAATCCCTTGCATGCCGGACCTTAAAATCAAGATCGTGTTCACCGATGCAAAGACGAAACTTAATCTCCTTGATATGTGTTCCTTTTTGATGAAGCTTGACTGTATGTTCTTTCTTGCTCTGTGCATATTTAAATTTTCCTATATCCATCATCCGGCAAACGGGAGGATTCGCCGTGGGAGAGACTTCAACCAGGTCGACTCCGGACTCTTCCGCTTTGGTCAGCGCCTCCCGAATGGGAAGGACGCCCATTTGCTTTCCGTCCGCCCCAATCACACGGACTTCCTTTGCCCGGATTTCCGAATTAACTTTCAGTTTCGATGCGATAGATATCCCCCTAATAAAGGTTTGCCACTATGATGAACCGCTTCTCGTCGAAATTTCCTTTTTTATCTGGTCAGAAAAAGACTGAAACGTCATAACGTGATTCTCTCCAGAGCGGCTTCGGACAGAAATGGTTTGATTGGCGCATTCTGTTTCTCCAACGACCAGCATGTAAGGGATCTTCATCATCTGGGCATCCCGAATCTTCGAGCCGATCCTCTCGTTTCGGTTATCTATTTGACTTCGGATGCCAGCATGAAGAAGTTGATGATGAATTTGGTCTGCGTATACCTGATAACGTTCAGAAATTGGAATGATCTTTGCCTGCACTGGGGCCAGCCATATAGGAAATGCCCCGCCGTAATGCTCGATCAGTATCCCGAAGAAGCGTTCAATCGATCCCATCAGCGCGCGATGGATCATCATGGGCTGATGATCCAGCCCATCTTCTCCCCGGTAGCTCATCTTAAAACGTTCAGGAAGATTGAAATCAACCTGAATGGTGGTGCATTGCCAGAGGCGATCGAGGGCGTCCTTGATCTTAATATCGATCTTGGGACCATAGAATACCCCCTCCCCTGGGTCAACTTGGTACGGGAGATTTTTTTGCCTCAACGCCCCCTCCAGGGCCGCCGTTGCCTGTTCCCAACGTTCTAGGCTCCCCACATATTTGTCCGGACGGGTCGAGAGGTAAATTTCATAGTTTTTGAAGCCAAATGTCCCCAGAACCAACGTGGTAAAGTCCAGAATCTTAAGTATTTCCGATTCAACCTGATCAGGCCGACAAAAGAGGTGGGCATCATCTTGCGTAAACCCTCGTACCCGAAAGAGCCCATGCAATACACCAGAGCGTTCATACCGATAAACCGTTCCAAGCTCCGCCCAGCGAAAAGGGAGGTCCCGATAGCTACGAAGGGCTGACTTATAGATCATGATATGAAAAGGACAGTTCATCGGTTTGAGTTCATACGGGATACCCTCCACCTCCATCGGGTCGTACATATTCTCTTTGTAAAATTGAAGATGTCCACTTTGTTGCCAGAGGTCAAGCCGGGCGATATGCGGTGTGAACACAAACTCATAGCCAGCAGAAAGGTGCGATTCTCTCCAAAAATCCTCGAGAGTTTTTCGTATAATCGCCCCCTTCGGATGCCAGAGGATCAGTCCAGATCCCACTTCCTCGGATGTAGAGAAAAGATCGAGTTCTTTTCCTAATTTTCGGTGATCCCGTTTTTTGATCTCTTCGGATTTCTTAAGATGGGCGGCTAAGTCCTCTTTTTTAAAGAAAGAGGTGCCATAGATTCGCTGGAGCATTTTGTTTTTTTCGCTGCCGCGCCAATACGCGCCAGCACTGGATGTCAGCTTAATCGCATGAATCGCCCCGGTTGAGGGAACATGGGGGCCGGTGCAAAGATCGACAAAATTCCCCTGTCGATAGGCCGAAATGGGAGGCAATTGAATTTCTTCGATTATTTCCAGCTTATACGGCTCCTCCCGTTCCCGAAACAGGTTTAAGGCCTCCTCTTTGGATAATTCCAGGCGGGAAATCGGAAGATCTCTTTTAATGATTTCCTGCATCTTTGTCTCAATCTTTTGCAAATCTTCTGGGGTAAAGGGACGCTCAAAATCAAAGTCGTAATAAAACCCATCTTCAATGGCTGGGCCAATGGCCATTTTTGCACTTGGAAAAAGTTCTTTAACTGCCTGCGCCATCAGATGGGAAGAGCTGTGACGATAGATTTCCTTCCCTTCCGGAGATTCAAAAGTAAGCGGGTGAACAACCGCGCGATCTTCTATGATAGAATGCAAATCTTTAGGCTGGCCATTCACATGTACCGCAATGATTTCCTCTGATTTTGCTTTCGACCGAAAGAAGTCCAAGTAGGTGGTACCCTCTTCTGCTTTCGTCTCCATTTGACCTTCAAGGTGAAGCACAATTTTGCTCAATGTTGTATCCCTAAAACAATAAAAGGCATCATCGCATCCTGATGCCTTTTATTGTTTTCTCAACACCCACTACAAAAAAATAGAGACCTCCCGCGCCACCATTGCCAGTCATAAACACTAAAATCCGTCCTATAGGAATACTCTACAAGGACATATATACGATAGGCAATGGTAGGCACGGGCGGTCTCGAACCGCCGACCTCTTGCGTGTCAAGCAAGCGCTCTCCCCCTGAGCTACGCGCCTATCAAAATAACTTTTGGCATCCTATAAAATGGGACGAAGGTTTGTCAAGTAAAACATCCGCTCTGTCATCCGCTCTGTCAGCTCTGTCATTAAAAGCGGAAAACTTAGGTGATAACCTCTTGATTGGTAAGGATGTGTTAAGGCTAGATCTCTTATTCTGTTGATCTTTTCTTTTAGTCCTTATTTAAAGGGGAGATTTTTAACCCGTTCATCTTCTTTCGGAGGGTATTACGGTTCATTCCAAGAAGTTCTGCGGCCTGAATTTGGTTCCCTTTGGTTTCCCGTAACGCAAGGGAAATAATCGGTTTCTCAAATTCCCGAATCAGGAGGGTGTATAAATTCGTTACGGTACAGTGTTTTATTTTCCGAACAAAATCGCTCAGTTTTTTTTCTACAAGCTCCGTTAAATGTAGTTCATATTCTTTGTTTTCTTCATCTTTTGAAGAAGCGGTTTCCTGCTGTGGCTTGCCGCCTTCTTTCTTGGCATTTAAGCTTAAAGCGATCTCATGTATCTGCGCCACGGTTTTTTTAAGCATCGACGTGGAGGAAATGACTGCATAAAACTCTTTCCTCTCTTTTTTTGAGACGCACAATTTTCTAATCACTGGAGCCCAGTCACTTTCCGAATCAATAACAACCATTGGGCAACTTGATCTGCCGTTTTGTGTAAGGACCTTGACGGATTTAACGGAAGTGAGAGAGGTCCCATTCTTTCCAAACTCTTTCTGGAAATGGGACATCAAATTAACGTCGCGATGGATAAGAAAGACGCCCTGTTCCAGGGGACTCTCCTTTAAGGAAGGCCTATGACTCTCTTTAAGATGCGGAACTTCTACCATACGGATTTTCCTTTGTCAACGACATAAGTTAGTTTACGATTTTATATTTAAGAACCGATACATTCCAATCGAAAGGAACAGCAGATTGGTTCCCCAGCCGGCAATCCAAGGGACCAGGATCGTTGTATGCCCCAGGGAAATCAAAGTCGAGAATACTATCCAATAGGTAAGCCCGATGAATAGACAAATCGTTGTCCTAGAAATGATGCCGGCGTCCCGCCGATGCTGTATGGCGAAGGGGATTCCTAGGAGAACCATAATAAAATTCACAAAAGGGAATGCACGCCTTCCTTCTAAGTCGGTCCGATATCTGTTTGAATTGAATCCGTCTTCCGTAAGCCGGTCTACATAGTTTTGAAGCTTTTCATCTGTCATTTCGATCGGATCTACCGTATTCCTTAATATCTCGTCGGGTGTTTTGTTCAGCAGAACGGGTTGTTGATCAAATGTTTTTATTTGTATGGTTCCATCCGGACGGAAATTTTTATGGACCCCTGAATATAAAACCCATTTGCCATCCTCATATTGTAGTGATCGGGCCTCAATCTCTTCTTCGAGAGAAAAATTACGTCCCAGATAATATAAATGCACACCGGACATAAGCTTCTTCTCGGGTTCGGCCATTTGGATGCTTAATAGCGTTCTCGGATTGGACTTGAGCCAGATTTTGTTTTGGATAAGCATGAGCCCGGGGGGCTTGTTTTCAATCTTTTCGTTTTGAATCGTCCTGGCCACCCTTGACGTTTTTGGAATCAGGGTCCCGTTTAAATAAAATAGGGCCACGCTGGCAATCGTGGCAAGAGAAAGCAGCGGTAGGGTGAGCTTAAAAATACTTATCCCTGTGCTCATACAGGCGACGACCTCGTTGTTCCTTGAAAGTTTCCCTATTGTAAAAAGGGTGGCCAGGAGAAAAGAGAGCGGGATGACGTCGGAAATGATTTTGGGAAGCTTATAGAGGAAGTATCGGAACACAAAGACGGAAGCGGCGTTGTGCTCTGTAAATGTCCTTATTTTTTCTAGAAAGTGAATCGACAGGTAAACCAGTGTAAGGGCTGCAAGCGTCATAAGGAAAATCTTAATAAATTCTTTAAGAATATACCTTGTTAGTATTGCCATCTTTATTTTTTGGTGAATTGAAAGGGCCGCAAGCGCAATTCCATGGCTGTGGCAATGAGCAGATAGACACTAAACGGTACCAAGACCAGATGGGGAATCCATGCGGAGAGAAAAGGGGGGGCAATCTGGGCGGATAACAGGAAATCTCCGAAGACATTCAGCATATAATAAGATAGGATGACTCCTAACCCCGCGATAAAGCCCCCTGATCGTCCGAGTTTCCCGGATAGAATCCCCAGGGGGATGCCTACCATGCCGAAAACAAAAGAGGCGAGCGAAAACGAAAAATTTTTATGGAACCCGGAAAGTTGACGAAGCAATCGCATGTCTTTCCCGTGTGAAGTTTCAATCCTCCGTTTAACCTCACGATAAGAAGGGGTGTCCATGTTATGGGTGGCGCCTTGCATATAAGAGGCGTACTCGATTTTAAAATCGTACGTGGAAAATGTCATCCGGTGGTGGTTGGGGCTGTTTTCGGTTTTTCTATGCAGGCTTCCATCCTTAAGGCGTAATTCAATGGCATGACTTTCTTGGTTAGTTGTCAGAATGCCCTTTTGGGCCGTGATGAGGACCGGCATGTCTGGTTTTCTTGCGTCGTAGATGAAGACCCCATCCATTTCGGTAAACGTCGGCATTGATTCCACATAAATGACCATATTTTCAAAGACTCCGTTGAATCTTCCTTCTTCCAGTGCGACGACAGCGCTCCTCTTTAAGAGGTTGAGCGCAAGAGATTTAAATGAGGCTCCTCCCCATGGGTTGGCAATGAGTCCCATCGTCAGGGTAAAGAGTGCGACAGAGAGAGAAAAAAAGAAGACAGGATACATGAGACGGCGTATCCCAACGCCTAAAGACTTCAGTGCGATAATTTCGTTATCAAGGGAGAGGCGGTGAAAGATGGTCACGGAGGTGAACATCATCGCCATCGGAAGCGTTACAAGAAAAAATGAGGGGAGAAGATAGAGAAAAATCCTTGCGATGCTGATACCGTCTATTCCTTTGTCGATCACCAGTTCCATTAACCTGAATAGCTGGTGAATCAGAATGAGGAAGGTGAGTACGAAGATAGAGAGAGAAAAAGAAGCGGCCATCTCTTTAATAAGATAGCGGTCGAGCGTCTTTAGCATGGTTTTTGACTATAATGTATGGGGACTGTTTTGTAAATGTATTTCAAGCTTGACACATTTAGGGGTGATGTGGTACAAAAAAAACCCTGTCTACGATAGGTAGAGGAGGGAGTAGTTGTGCGACGTGTCTTTTGCGTTGTGTTTATTAAGAACCTGTGATGTGAAAGGGGAAATGAAGATGACCAATTGGGTAAAGTTCGTGGGGGCCGTTCTTGTTTCTGTCGGATTGGCAGCCTGCTATGGAACTCCACCAAAAGAAGAACCGAAGGTAGAGGCCCCTGCTGCAGAGGCCCCTGCCGCAGAGGCGCCTGCCGCAGCGCCCGAAGCTGCACCTGCAGAACCAGCCAACTAAGATTGCCAAAAAGCCTGCTGCATAAAAACAGCAGGCTTTTTTGAGGGTATGTGTGTTTCTCTGGGCTGCCCCTGTTTGTCCGTAAACTTATTACCACCCCGGGTTAAGGAAAAGCGAGATGCGTTGCCTTAGTCGGGGTTTTTTATGGTAATTGGTATAGACATACTTACCACCTTTAGGGGTGGGTTTTCGTTTGAGAAAGGCGTGGATGAGGCCTGCATATTTGATA
>SBBT01000206.1 GCA_005239595.1 Candidatus Troglogloeales bacterium
GAGGGGGAGGGGGGAGGAGGAGGTCTAATAACTTCTCTTGTGCATGTTCAGATGCCTTCTCATGGACGGTTTCCGTATGTTGCGCCTTGACCATACTGACCGAAAGTTCCACCAGGTCGCGGATCATCGACTCGACGTCGCGGCCGACATAGCCTACTTCGGTATATTTTGAGGCCTCTACCTTGATTAAGGGTGCCCCTGCCAGTTTCGCCAGTCGGCGGGAGATTTCGGTCTTCCCGACGCCAGTCGGCCCGATCATAATGATATTTTTGGGATAGACTTCATCCTTCAGCTCGGCGGGAAGCCTCTGCCGCCGCCAGCGGTTCCGCAGGGCAATGGCCACCATTCGTTTGGCCTCTTTCTGGCCGATGACATATTTATCGAGTTCCTCCACAATCTTTCGGGGAATGAGCTTGCCGTAATCTTCAGAGAGCATACGTTTTGTTCCTATAATTCTTCTATTTCAATTTCCCTGTTGGTGTAGATGCAGATGTCGGCTGCAATGGCCATCGCCTGCTCAACGATGGCACGCGCGTTAAGAGGGGCGTGCGTCACCAGTGCCCTGGCGGCGGCCTGGGCGTAACCGGCGCCCGATCCGATCGCAAGAATCCCGTCTTCCGGCTCAATCACGTCTCCATTTCCGGAGATAATAAAGGAATGTTCACGGTCTACCACCGCCAAAAATGCCTCAAGCCTTCTTAAAATCCGGTCTGTGCGCCACTCTTTGGCAAGCTCGACCGCCGCGCGGGTTAGGTTGCCATGATACTGCTCGATCTTTGCCTCGAATTTTTCCAGTAACGTAAAGGCGTCTGCCGTCGCGCCTGCAAAGCCGGTTAAGACGGAGTTGTTGAATACCTTCCGGATTTTTTTTGCGTTGTGTTTCACCACGGTGGCACCCAACGTCACCTGGCCGTCACCTCCCATCGCCACCTGGCCATGATGGCGGACGGATAAAATAGTGGTGGAACGAATGATCTGGTTCATTTGGAACGCCCCCTTGTCATCCCCTCGGATGCGCCTTGTCGTAGACGCGCATCAGATGATCCATCTGCAAATGGGTATAACGTTGTGTGGTTGAGAGACTGGCATGTCCCAGCATTTCTTGAACAGACCGAAGATCGGCTTCCCCTTCAAGGAGGTGTGTGGCAAACGAATGCCTCAAGCTGTGGGCGCTGAAACCTGGCTTATCGATCTTACGCATATATTTCTTGACGATCCGATCCACACTCCGGCCGGTCAGCCGTCCCCCCCGGAGATTACAAAAGAGTCCTTCTGCCATCGGAGGGCGAGATCGAACGTATGCAGAGAGCGCCGCTATCGCGCGGCCTCCGATCGGGACAACCCTCTCTTTTCTCCCTTTCCCAAAAATCCTGGCCATGCCCGATTGAAAATCGATATCCCCTTCGGAGAGCGCAACCAATTCTGACAGGCGAATTCCCGTTGAATAAAAGGTCTCCAAGATAGCACGATCCCGTAACGTCGTCCAGTGGTCCCCGGTCGGTTGGGCCATGAGGGCCTGGGCCTGATCGACGGTCAAGAAAGAGGGAAGCCGTTTTTCTTGCTTGGGAGATGCGACCCGCTTTGCGGGGTTAAGCGGTATTTCCCCCTCTCGAACCAGGTACTGGAAAAAAGATCGTAAGACAGCAAGCTTTCTGGCAATGGTGGTGCGTCGCGCCCCCTGTTTATGCAGGTGGGCCAGGAAACCTCGAATCATCAGTGGATCAATGGTCGCCGGAGCGACCGGACTGCCGGCGGGATTTTTGCCAGATCCGGTGAGAAATTCCCGAAAGGCGGAAAGATCCGATAGATAATTTCGATAGGTGTGCGTCGAGACGTTTCGCTCTACTGCGAGATATCGGCCAAAATTTTGTATTGCGTGATCCATTGCGAAAAGTCTCCGAGTGCCCGGTCGACGATTTTTTGATGGCGAAGTGCCTTGTTGATTTTTCCACACGCCTCAAGGGGCGGAAAGAGGCCAAAATTGGTGTTGATCGGCTGAAAGAAGGCAGGATGGCTTTGCGTAATATATTGTGTCAACGCCCCGTGGGCCGTTGTTTTAGGCGGAACGATCAGTCCCCTCCCCCGAAGCATCCGGGCGGCGTACAGGCCCGCAAGACCTCCGATGGCGGCAGACTCGACATATCCTTCGACACCGACAATCTGACCGGCCATCAGTAGTCCGGGGCGCGTACGAACCTGTAGCGTCTCCGAGAGGACGCGAGGGGAATTGATAAACGTGTTCCGGTGGATACTTCCAAGGCGAAGGAATTCCGCTGCCTCCAGCCCCGGAATCATCCGAAAGACCCGTTTTTGCTCCGGCCACTTGAGCTTGGTCTGAAAGCCGACCATGTTGTAGCAAGAGCCGAATTGGTTTTCGACTCTAAGTTGTACGACCGCGTAGGGTTCCCTCCCCGTTTTTGGATCGATCAGACCGACAGGTTTCATCGGGCCAAAACGGGGGGTTTGCCGTCCTCTCTCCGCCAGGACTTCGATCGGAAGACACGCTTCAAAATAAGGGATTTTTTCAAAGTCTTTTAGGGTGACTTTTTCCGCCAGAAGCAATGCCTCGTAGAAGGTATCATACTGCTTCTCGTCCATCGGACAATTTAAATAATCGTCTCCTCCTTTGTTATAGCGGGAGGCGCGAAAGGTGATGTCGAGGTTGATGCTCTCGGTGTCAATAATGGGGGAGATCGCGTCATGGAAATAAAGATGTTCGGATCGGGTTTCCTGTTGAATGGCATCGGCGAGGAGTTCCGAGGTGAGCGGGCCGGTCGCAACGATCACAGTAGTGTCAGGCGGGATTCCCTTGGCCTCCTCTCGGATGACTGCGATGTTGGGGTGATGGGCGATAACCTCGGTGATCTTTCTGGAAAAGACGTCTCGGTCGACCGCCAGCGCGGCACCCGCAGGGACGCGGGCCCCTTCCGCGGCGGAGAGGATTAGAGATCCAAGCTGCCGCATTTCTTCTTTCAGGAGGCCGGGGGCACTGACCGGATCGAGACTTCCAAGCGAGTTGCTGCATACCAGCTCGGCGAGACCTCCCCCCGTGTGTGCGGCGGTCAATTTAGTTGGGCGCATTTCATGGAGGACGACCGAAATCCCACGCCGCGCCGCCTGCCATGCCGCTTCGCAGCCGGCAAAGCCGCCTCCAATAATGATGAGCTTCTGTTGTGACATATCGTAGCCGTCCCAAAAATCCATCTCTGTCCAGTGGGGCAGAACAGAAGGGAAGGGGAGAACACCCATGAACGGGGAAAAGCGTCTTTATTCTATTGCAGGCTTTTCCTGAAATCAACACCGAGTTCTTCATGTCCGCACTCCTTATTCCGACAGACGATTTTTGTGGGGCCGTTCTTAGTAGTCTTTTCTATCAGAAAAGGGGCCTGACATTGTGGACAGGGACGGGGAAGGGGCCGATCCCATAGCGCAAATTTGCATTCTGGATAGCGATTACAGGAGAAGAACAGCTTCCCTCGTCGACTGCGTTTCTCGGTCAAAATGCCGCCGCAGCCTGCTTCAGGACAGGAAACGCCCGTGTGAATTGGCTGGGTCTGGTTGCAATCCGGGTATCCCGAACAGGCCAGAAAACGGCCGAACCGACCGGTCTTGATGACCATCGGTTTTCCACACTTTTGGCAAACGTCGTCGGTCTCGCTCTCTTTCTCTACGATTCGAATCCCTTGCGGGGTTTCCGTAAATTCTTTTGTGTTTTTGCAGTCAGGATATTTTAGACAGGCCAGGTACCGACCAAAACGACCCCATTTAATGGCCATCAGGCCGCCACATTTCTCACAGACGATGTCGGTTTCGATCTGTTGGCGTTTCACGTCTTTCATCTCGATC
>SBBT01000146.1 GCA_005239595.1 Candidatus Troglogloeales bacterium
CGCTTTAACCCTCACGCGTTGCCTCCTTCAAATAAAAGGGATGCTCCATTGGCTCAAGGAGGCAGGATTTACCATGTTTGGACTGATCGGATCGAGCTTCGGAGGTCTGGTTGCCATCCATACGGCAGCGGCACATCCAGAGTTTTCAGGACTTGCCCTGAAGTGCCCGGTTTCAAATTATCCCGCTATCTGGAGAGATCGTTTGGGAGAGGGCGGCATAAAAGACTGGCAGGAGAGCGGCAGCCTCTCCTTCGCCACTCCGGAAGGGAAAAACCGTCTGGAATGGGCCTTCTATGAAGACCTGCTCCGTTACGATAGCTATAAGGCGGCCGCCTTCATTCAAAGCCCCACCTGTATTGTCCACGGCGACGCCGATGAATATGTTCCGATCACACAGAGCCAGAAGCTTCTGGAAAATCTCACCTCCTCCAAAAAAATGGTGGTCATTCCAGGCGCAAACCACGATTTCTCCCAACCGGCCGACTTTGAAAAAATGATTCTCGAAATCAGCGGATGGATGATTCAGAGGTTGTCATAATCCGTGTCAGGACCCAAGAAGAAAACCCACCTTCTATCCCCCAAGGAAAAAGAACGGGCCGTTCAGGCAATGTTCACGTCGATCGCCTCCTACTACGACTTAAATAACACCCTCCTCTCTTTCGGACTGCATCATCGATGGAAACGAGAAACGATCAGGACGGCCTCTCTGAAAGAGGGGAACTATTTCCTCGATGTGGGAGCGGGAACGGCCGATCTCTCACTTCTTGCCGCGAACGAGATCGGCGAAAAAGGCGGTGTCGTTGCCATCGATTTAAACCGCCCGATGCTTCAGATCGGTCGAGAGAAGCTCACCAGGCAAGGCGGCCACCAAACCCTTTGCATCCAGGGGAATGCGGAATTGCTCCCCCTGCCGGATTTAATCTTTGACGCTGTCGTAAGTGGCTTCTGTATCCGTAATGTTTCGGACCTTCATCAAACCTTAAAAGAGATGTTGCGCGTATTAAAACCAAATGGACGGATCGTTTTACTTGAATTCTCGAGGCCAACATCCGCCATCCTGCGTTGGCTCTATGACTTCTACTCGTTTACCCTTCTTCCAAAAATCGGCGCATGGGTCTCCCAAGATCAAACTGGCGTCTATCAATATCTCCCCGATTCTATCCGAAGGTTTCCGGATCAAGAGACTCTCGTAAAAAAGATGGAAGCAATTGGATTTAAAGAGGTTTCCTACCGGAATCTTTCAGGCGGCATTATCGCCCTTCATACCGGAAAGAAACAAAAATAAGCATTCCAAAAAGGCATCTAAAATCCGGAATCCTTCATTGAGGCTGGCAGGACTTTGTGATACTGGTAACAACGATATCCAGAAATGGACTGAAAAAGACGAACAGAAACTGCAAATTGATAGATGTAGATAGCGTCGTTGAAAATACGCCCTCCCTCTCGAACATCAAAACCGAGACGCTTTGTCCGGTCTCCCACAAAGAGAGGGAAGGCGGCCCTGTTACTTAAACGTGCTTACTCTTTTCCCCCCAATTTATTTTTCTTCACATAGGCCCAAAGGAGTTTTGTCATCTCGCTTGGGCTGATCGGCTTTTTCCCAAAAAGCCCTTCCAACGTATCGCTGCATCCTTTAAAGTTAACACCATATCCTCCAAACGGTTTCTGTTTTGTCGCCATGGCAACCTCCTTTTCTATTCTAGAGAGAGACAGTTAAAGCTCCATGATAAATGCATCGTAGAAAACTCATTCCGACTTGTCAATAGAAAAATACAATAGATAGACAGTCATATAAAAGAAATACCAATATATAGACAAATCATGGCTTATTAGTCTATCTTAAAATATTGGAGTTCCATTTTATTGTTGGCGCGGCTCACCACCGCGCGGGCGATTTTTTTGGTATTATTTACCTTTCCTTCTGCCCGTATTGAAAAAAGGTCACTCTTGGTTTCGATCCAGTCCAAGCTGCCAGCCTTGGACATCCGATCTTGTGTCTCCCGGGATAATTTTGATTTGAAAGAATCTGTCGTCTTGTAAGGACGCCCTTTTACCAAACGACGCGCCTCAGATTCGTCAATACCGGCATTTAAGCTTTGAAGGATGACAATATCGGCCGTGTTGACATTAATCTTTCCCGGTAATAGGCCGGTGGTATCTCCATAAATGGTAAGATAGGGGGCGATGGTCCGATAGACATCATCGGTTATTCCCTTGACCATGTGAAGCTCCTCTAATGTATCCAGCGGTCCATTCTTGCATCGGTAGGATGGATGAAGGCCCCGATAGTAGGCATCCTCCGCGCCGGCAGGCAGTGGTTCGTCATTCTTATCGAGAAAATCAACAATGGGACTCGCAAGATCGGCATGGAGTTTTAAAACTTCAAAAAGAAGCCTAAGCTGGGAGACCCGTTCCGCAAGGGCATCGCCGTTAGCGTTGACAAGCTGATTGATATTAATCTTTCCCGTTTCATCCACGATCGAACCGGTCAGCGTCCCGTCTCCCAAAGAATATTCCGAAATAGGATACGCCCATAATTCATCCAGCCCGTCATATCGCTCGTTGGACCTTAAATCTTCCTTCATATCTTCTCTTAGAACGGCCTCTCCCGCATAGATGGCGGATCGCGCGAGATAGAATGCTGCCAGGTCGTCACGAAAGTTGCCGGCGGCGCGAAGATCGGCACGGGCATGGAAATCGTCTTCCAAAACAAGCACGCTTAAAAGGAGAATGACCAAAAGGCTTAGAAGAAGGGCGAACCCCTTTTGGTTTTTAAACGGAAGGCAGCCTTTCTGGGCCGGGTTGCGATATCTTTTCATAAGAAAAAACCACAAACGTCACATCCAAAAATGCAGGATCCGAAAATCTTGTCTTCATCGCAAGTCGCTTGATGTGGAGGGACCCCCCCTCAATTGCATTTAAAAACGGGATAATCTGGGCAAGGGTCACATTGTCTATCTTGACCTCCACGGGAATCTCCCGATAAGATTCGTGCAGGTGGGGCGACAGGGGACGGATGGTGGCGATATTCCTCCGAATCTTGTTTTGTGTTGCAATTTCTTCCAAGAATGAGAGCGGTGAGAAACGGCCTTCAGCGGGAAGGCGCCGCTCTGTATTTTGTATTCCATTTAAGGTGGCATAATATTCATCCAGAAGATGTCCAAACTCATCGACCTCTTTCTCCTTCTGCGGGATTAAACGATTCAGCAATGCCATTCTCTCAAGGGCGGGAGAAAACCAGGTGACATAACCGACGGAGAGGATTATAATAAAAACCCCGCCCCCCAGGACCCACTTTTCACGAAGGGTGCGGCCTATAAAGAATTGAGCAATTTCCCTTAGAAAACCTTTCAATGTCCCCCCCCGGTTGCCACGGTCATTTGAACTCTAAAGCCCACGCGGGAGGGATCTGCGGCAACCTTCGCGTCGCTGACATTCACATCCCGAAAAAGGGCCACCTTCATCAGATTTCCCCGGATTTTATCCACCGAATCGAAAGACGCTGTCTGTGCCTCCATACGAACCCGGTTTCCATCAATAACCAGGTCCGTCACATCAATCGGAACGTCTTCCGGGATAGCAGAGGTTACCTCCTTTAGCACAACCAATAGACTCCCCTCGCCAATACCCAAAAACTCTCTTGTACGACGAAGGGAGGAAATAGCAGCCTTGATCTGCCCAATCTCACTCGGCACATTTCTTATTTCCGGAAAGGCATCGGAAAATGCGCCTCGAAGCCGGTTCTTCAACTCTCGGTATTGCCTCTCTTTGTATTGATAATGAAGATAAAAATCTCCCATCATGAACGTAAAGACCAACAGAAGCATCAACCCCACTGATACGAACAGGTTGCGTCCCTTTGTCTCATTTTCCAGAACAAATTCTCCCCGCCGAAAATCAATCTGTTTGTCGTTACGACAACCGATCAGGGCCAGACCTTGCGCCAGAGGGACGGTGGCGTCCGTCTTGGCACCCCATTCCGGCAGGGCCGGTTTCATCTCCAACACCGTCGTAAACAGCTCGTTTAACCCCTTTAATTCCGCTGCCCCACCACAAAGGAAGAAAGAAGGATAACGAGAGCCGCAGGCTACGTGGACCGTTTTCTCAATCTCGGCTAATAAGGGGGCGATCGCTCTTTTCAGACAGAGAGTTTCTTTTGAAAGAGACGAAGACTCCTTATTGATATGAATCTCTCTTTTGAGTTTTTCGGCATCCCAAAAAGAAAGATCAAATTCGCTTCGCAGGGCCTCCGTTAGGACATCTCCACCGCTCGCCAGGGTTCGCACCCAGGTTAACTTTCCGTCCCGGACACACGAGAGCACTGTTTTGGACGCCCCCATATCGATCAGCAAACACCCCTCTTCGGAGTCGTTCCTCTGCTTCATCTTTCCTAAAAGAGCCCTGTAAAAGGCATGCAGGGAAACAGCCTCCATGCTGACAGACACCGGGTCTATACCCAATCCTTTTAGCGTTTCCAGAAAGCGACGCAATGTCGCCCGCAAAACAGCGGAAACCAGGACAGAAGAGGTGGGAGGAGATTCGTCCTTGTTGAAATGAAGCACCTGATATTCGATCACAACATCTTCAATGTTAAAAGGGAGCTGACCTTCCACCTCGTAAGGGATTACCTGCGTAAGTTTTTTCAAATCGATAAAAGGAAGGGTCATCGTCCGGACAGACACAAGATGCCCCGGCAATGAAACGACAACCTGATCATCAGAACGAATCTTGCCATCGTGTATCAAGGCCCTGAGTGCGGCTATCTGGCCGCCGGTCAACAAGTCAGACGGAGGGCCCTCCCTTGAAACTTTCTGGCAGAAAGAATCAATCAGACGAGAACCCCACAGAGTCCTTGCCATACGGACCCCTTTAATGGTGTCGCATCCAATATCAAGTCCCAGTATCATTCCACGATTTCCTATTGATAGGGAAGGTTTTTCCCATTGATCAGGATATCGGGTTGCGCCAAAACTCCCTGCATCTTAAGCGTCAAGGCCCCTCCCCCTGAATAATCTTGTATAAAGACCTTTGCCACATCCTTTAGCTTTCCTTTCGGGACAACCTTCAACGAAAGGGTGATGATGCTCTGCAAGAAGGGCTCCCTCACAAGGAGCGAACCACCCTCTGCGCTTAAATCCACTTCGCTCCCCTGGGCGATGAGCCTCTCAAAGAGAGCGATTCCATCACGCCAACGAATCTTGCCATGGATATTCGAAAAATTAAGATCGCCAATGGAAGAAACCCATCCCCTGAACTCCTTGAAATGGACCTCCTCAATATTGAAGGCAAAGCCTCCCTCACCACGCAACAGGCCATGGTCCCTCCAAACGCCATCCCCTGAAAGATCGAGCATGCCAGAGAGGCCAACCGATGAAAGATTCAATCTTCTCCATTCATTTTTCAAAGAGAAGAGATAGGCGCCATCTTTCTGGGTCGCCGAAAGGCTGCCGTGAATTTCCCCCTCGGAGAGCCGGATGACGAATTCTATGTCGCCGCGACGGTGCCATATCAATGGAAACGGGGCGACATCGATATCAATTGACGCAATATTCGGTTCCAAAAAGGACAAACAGTCAATCCGGACCCCCTCCCACGCCAATCTTAATGGAAAATAAAATTTCTTTTGATCGACATCAATGGCACATCCGCTGTTCTCCTCCAAAAGATGAATCAGGCGTGACTCCAGGAGAGAAAAGGGGAAAGCCCTATAGAAAAAAAACGAGAAGGAGAAAAGGGCAAAGAAGGCATAACCGAGAAAAACCACGCTGGTCTTTTTATTAATCCTGGAAAACATTTTTCACGACACCTCTGGAATTTCAACAATAGTCGTAAAACGGGCCAAACCACCCAGACGATTACGAAGGAACATCTCAACCTCAACAGCCGAGGGCGGCTTCTGTTGCGCGATCATATCCCACCGATCCACCCATACCCGACTCGCCAAATCCCAATAACGGAAATTCAGGCCGATAAGGTTTTCGCTAACTTCATTATAAATGATCTCCTGATTGGAAAGTTGAGCCTGGCGAATCAAGACATCTTCCTTAAGGTAATAAGTAATCTCTATCAAATCCGACTCAGCGGCATTGCTGGTCGTCCGTCCATGAGAAACCGACTTAAATTTTATTGTATCGTTCGGCCATTCGGCCTGATCTGAAAATCGGTACTGGTCTAACCCTTCAAAACGCAATGCTTGCTTCTCCCCTTCCGTACTTTTTACCTTCGGCGCCTGGTAGTACATGCCGAGGTCTCGACCGAGGTGGTAGAATCCCCAACGAACCTGCCGCAGCAATTCGGCCTCTTTTTCCATTTCACGTGAGGCCTTATAGGTTGTGTCAAAAGTGCCATAAAGCAGGATAACCACTACGGAAAAGATCGTAAATGCGACCAGAATCTCGATCAGCGTAAAACCCTTTGTGTTCAAACGGACCCGACAGATATCTAAAGATTGATCCCTTAGACCTTGTGGACAGGCGCGAAAA
>SBBT01000234.1 GCA_005239595.1 Candidatus Troglogloeales bacterium
CATAGAGGAGGCCGGTTGCCGACATGGTGGATTTCTCGCGAACCGTTGCCATGATCATGGGCGCTAAAATCATGGGCCCCACGATTCCAATTGCAAAACGAATCCAGAGAAAAAGTCCCTCAAATGTCTTCAACAAAAGCGCGTCCCAAACCGGGGTCGATTGCGCGGCAAAAATCAAATTAATCACAGCAATCCCCCCTTCAAAAAAAACAAGTCCCATAAAGATTTTCGACAGTTGTTGAAGCGGAACAATCGAGAGTGAGGGACGTGTTAAATAACTGTGCCCCAGCAACATGGCCAATACGCCGGATCCCAACAGCAAACTGGAGATCACAAAATAAAAAGAAAGCCAAAGGCGGCGAAGGATGGAAAGTTCCTGGGCAATATAATAATGCAGGGAGAGGATGCTGGATATCCCAAAAAGGGCCGCGGTCCAAAGCAGAATGACACTCGAGTAGGGACGTCGAAACCAGAGTCTTAGATTATAGATAAAAAAGGTAATGGCAAAAAGAAAAAAAAAGATAAAAAAGGGATTATGGAATGCCCCCGCCTCTCCGGAAGGACCCCCAATAAAGTAGCCGAGCAAAAGGGTGATGAAAAAGACAATCCCATTGGTGCGATAGAAGGCGATTCCCGCCGCGGTCAGAGAGGGGAGAGATAGTAGAAAGGTTCCCCCCACGGCCAACTGTCCCAACACGAAGAATAAAATGATTTGAATTCGTTCCATCCTGGGTCAGGGGAAAAAATCTATTGTAGTATTTTCCAACACTTCTTTACATGTAAATATACCGTCATTCCGGCATGCTTTTAGCCGGAATCCAGGCCTGCCCCGTCAATCACTTCGCCGGGGAATAAAACACTGGATACCGGCTTTCGCCGGTATGACAAATAAAAATGGAACTAATGAATCGCTACACTATGGGGCAATCTCTGCCAAGTACGCTTCACACTCTTTTTGAATCAACTCTTTGCTCCAGCCCGCCTCTGCCCCCATTATTTCTGAAATGTCTTTTATCAAGGGCAAGGAGTCCCGGTGGGGCCCATGGGCCAATCGCGTTCGACGGAACATAAAGTCGGAAAGATGCACGGCATGTTCGTTTTGGACCGAGTAGATCACTTCCACCGGAAGGGGATACCCCAGGGTTGTTAATGGTTTTAATAGATCGGGATTGCCGTGCGCGCACGCGATAACCGCTTCATAGTTTGTCCCATAAGTTTGAATTAAATGCTGAAGCAATCCTTGTCTTACGGGAAGCGTTTTTCGCGAAATCTCTTGTCGGATGTAGTCGTCTAAGGAACTCATCTCCCCGCCATAGAGGGCAGGCTCCGGTTGAGGCCTTCTTAAAACATGCAGTCGCGGATTCGCTTTAATAACAGAATCAATCACGCGGATGGCTATTTTTCGAAACAAGGTGTATTTTCCCCCGAACACAACAAGCATCCCTCCCCGTGTCCATTCAATCTTCTCCCTCCGCGACAGATCCAAAGGATTCTCCTTTTTTTCATTCACTAATGGACGCAGCGCCGCGAAACTAGCCAAAACCTTCTCGGAGGAAATGGAGGGGAAGTAAGGCATTGTATCGGCCAAAAGAGATGCAATCTCTTCTTTGTTGGAAGTAACCTGGTCGGGGTTGCCGGAATAATCGGTATCCGTTGTGCCAACGAGGGAGTATTCCCGCCAGGGTATAACAAAAAAAACACGCCCCTCCTTTTGACTGGATAAAACCACCGCATGCCGCTCTGTCATTTTTGGCAATACAATATGGATCCCCTTTGTCGGCCTAATCCGCCGCCCCCAAAGAGGAGGGGCGAACCGACCGGCCCTGTTGGGCTCGCTAACCCGACTGTCTTCCCCCGCTCCCTCACGATTACGGGTATCAACGGTTTGGTCTAAGTCCAGGTTCGTACCGGGAGAACTCGGCGCATCGGCACCTTCCATTTGGCAAACGGTATCGATCCATGCCCCGGTCGCATTAATGACAATCTCTCCTTCAATCGCGTATGTTACTCCCCCGTGGGCATCTTTTGCTTTTACGCCGCAGACTTTTCTATCTTTATGTAGAAGTCCTACTACTTCGGTGTAGTTCAATATTTCCGCGCCTCGTTTTTGGGCGGAAAGCAGTGTGGTCAAACAGAGACGGGCATCGTCCATCTGGCAATCGATAAACCGGGCCGCACCTAACAACCCGGAAGAAGAGAGATTCGGCTCCAGCTGCTTAACCCGCTCCGGAGAGAGAAAGAGATATCGTCCGAGTGATTGCTTGCCGGCCAAGAGGTTATACAGAATCATTCCAATTCGAATCGTGAAAGGTCCACGGCTACTTCCCCGATAGATGGGCAAGAGAAACGGGATGGGTGAAACGAGATGGGGAGCCAAGTGAAAAAGGGTATATCGTTCTTGAATCGATTCGTGAACCAGTCCAAACGCCCCTTGTTCCAGATAACGAATACCGCCATGGATCAAGCCAGATGTTTTTCCGGAGGTGCCACTTGCAAAATCGCCCTTTTCAAAAAGGATAACAGATAGTCCTCTTAAGCGCGCCTCGCGGGCAATCCCGGCCCCGATAATACCGCCTCCGATAACAATAACATCAAACCGATTCTTCGATAACTGCTCCAGTCTTCGCCCCATGGCATCATTATATAACGAATCAGACCCAAGAGGTCAAAAATAAAGGGAGAGGGGCATTCCAAAACAACCCCTCTCCCTTATTTTTAGGTCCAATCCCTTCAAACTACCTGTAGGCGAGACTCCGCATCCCCATCCTAGAAGAAAAGGGCGAAGTCGGCGAAAGCATCAGCGGTACCGGCGCTCGCACCGACCTGCGCGTCGGGATCGATGAAGTCCGGGATCCCGTCGCCGTCGGTGTCCAGGTCAAGTGTATCCGGGATTCCGTCGTTGTCGTCATCCTCGTCGACTGTATCCTCGATTCCGTCGTTGTCATCATCGAGGTCTGTGCTGTCGGGGATTCCGTCGTTGTCGTCATCGGGATCCTGGGCGTCTGGGATGTTATCGCCATTATCGTCCGTGTCGATTAAGTCCACGATTCCGTCGTTGTCATCGTCGAAGTCAAACACGTCGTCGATGCCATCCCCATCGTTATCTCCGTCCTGCAAGTCCGAAGCGTCGGGATTCCCATCGCCGTCAGCGTCGGTATCGGCAAGATCGGCGATACCGTCACCATCATCATCGGGGTCGAGGAAGTCGTCGATCCCATCGCCGTCGGTGTCCCCACCTTGCGCGTCCAAAGTGTCTATGGTCCCGTCGTTGTCATCGTCGGTGTCAGCGAGGTCTGGGGTTCCATCACCATCATCGTCGTCGTCGATGAAGTCCGGGAGGCCGTCGCTATCAAAATCGACGTCCATGAAGTCCAGAAGTCCGTCGTTGTCATCGTCGATGTCGAGTAGGTCTATGACGCCATCGTTGTCATCGTCGGTGTCTTCTGTGTCTGGGGTCCCGTCACCGTCATCATCCGTGTCGGCAATATCGAGGGTCCCGTCGCCATTATCGTCCGCATCGGCAAGGTCGAAGATTCCGTCGTTGTCATCGTCAAAATCAAACTCGTTGTCGATGCCATCGCCATCGGTATCTCCGTCCTGCGCGTCTGAGACCCCGTCGCCATCATCGTCGAGGTCGGCGCTATCGGCCGTTCCGTCGCCGTCATCATCAGTGTCGATGAGATCGTTCATGCCATCGCCGTCGGTATCTCC
>SBBT01000236.1 GCA_005239595.1 Candidatus Troglogloeales bacterium
CCCCGGCCGGCCCTCCCCCCCACCTGAACCAAGAGCTGAAACGTCCGTTCAGCTGAACGGAAATCAGGGACGTTTAAGGAGAGATCGGCCAGGAGTACCCCCACCAAGGTGACAGACGGAAAATCATGTCCTTTCGTAATCATCTGGGTGCCGATCAGAATGTCCGTCTTACCCTGTTCCATTAAGGAGAGAATGTTCTGGTGGGCATCTTTTCTCCGCGTGGTGTCGCGATCCATCCGGATCACGCGCGCCTCTGGATAAAACTTTTTCACCTCCTCTTCGATTTTTTCCGTCCCCGCACCTAAATAGATCAAACGGACTCCACTGCATTTCTGGCAGGCGGTGGGAGGGGCCGCATAAAAACCGCAGTAATGACAGAGGATTTGATTACGCCTCTTGTGAAACGTTAAAGCGACGCTGCATCGGGTACAACGCGGACGATCGCCGCAATCGGGACAAAGAAGCGACGGGGCAAACCCGCGGCGGTTGATGAACAAGAGGGTCTGCTCCGAACGGGCAAGCCTGATTCCAATCGCTGAAGTGAGCGGATCTGTCAGATACCGGCTTTCCCCTTTCTCACGAAGATCCACCAGGCGCACCGCTGGGAGGGGTTTGTTGTCCACCCGTTCCGGCAGGTAAACATAATGGTATTTCCCGGTCTGACCATGATGGAATGATTCGAAAGAAGGGGTGGCCGATCCTAATACCACCGTAGCCCCTTCTTCCTTTCCCCTAACCAACGCCACATCTCGCGCATGATAGCGCACCCCTTCTTCCTGTTTATAAGAGGGATCGTGCTCCTCATCGACAATAATCACCCCAAGCGACGCAAATGGGGCAAAGATGACCGATCGGACTCCGATAGCGATAAGCGTCTTTCCCTCGCGGATGCGGCGCCATTCTCCGTAACGCTCTCCCGCGGAAAGACCGCTGTGGAAAATGGCGAGATCACCGAACCGATGATTAAAGAGGGAGAGAAGCCGGGCCGTTAAGGCAATCTCTGGAACCAACAGGATTGCCCCTTTGTTCATCTGATACGATGCCTCAACCACGCGGAGGTAGACCTCCGTCTTACCACTTCCTGTTACACCATGCAACAGAAAAGGGGAAAAACCTCCCCGGACAACGGCTGCAATAATTTGATCGGCAGCCTCTTTCTGGGCCGCATTCAAGACGATTTTGACTTTGCCCTCGTCGGTGTGGGGAAATTTTTCCTTAAAGAGCCCCCCGGAATCCCCCTCGACCTGACGAACAATCCCCTTTTTCATTAGCCCCAATATCGGAGCCCGATATTCCTTTTCAAAGTCAGACCAGGGGAGATTTCTTCCTGCCTTAAGAAGTGTTTCTACGATATGGGCCTGCTTGGGGGCCCGCGCCTTGAGTGGTTCGATCATGGGAGAAATCTCGTCTGCTGTGCGAACCAGGGTCAGAAGCCGCCCCTTGGTACCGGAAGGGGCTGTCATTTTCGGAAGCGCCGCCTTGATGACCTTTCCCAGCGGTGCGAAATAGTAATCCGAGATCCAAAGAAGAAGACGAAAAAGGGAGGGTGGCGGGCCTTCATCCAGAACCTCCAGAACCGCTTTGGTCTCTTTAACGATGGGTTTTTCTACTTCCCGAACAAAATAGGCGACCGACGATCGATGCCCAAAGGGAACCAGAAGGCGGCATCCCGGTTGAAGCTTTTTCTCGGAAAGCAACGGTGAGAGGTGATAATGGAACCGCCCGTCGGTCTCTGCGACAACGACTTCCACGAAACGGGGCATGGCCATACGGCGTTATGCCATTTCGACGACGGCGGAAACCAACTTTTCGATCCCTGCGGCAGCCTCTGAAATCCGCCTGGCCAGCATGTAGGCCGGGGTAGAGACGATCTTGTGTTTTTTATCCACAACAATCCGGTCTACAGGGGTGTCTTGATGCGCAATCCCCATATTTTTCAGGGCGGACGCGACTTTGGCATCATTTCCAATGGTCAATTCGATTGGCAGTCTTTCTTCCTGGGCCATCTTGGCCATCACCGCAGGGGCGATGCAAATAACGCCGATCGGTTTTTTCGCTTTCAGCATCTCCCTCATGAGACGGGCCACTTCCGGTTGAACGTGGCAATGTTCCCCTTTGATTGCGAAGTCGCAGAGATTTTTCGCCGCTCCATAACCGCCGGGGAGGATTAAGGCGTCCAGATCGACCGATCCCACATCTTTGATGTCCTGAATTTCACCGCGGGCAATCCTGGCCGACTCGCGCAATACATTCCGCCGTTCGGACGTCTCCTGGCCGCTGCGGTGATCTATTACATGCATCTGATCGATATTGGGCGCCATACAGACCGCCCGTACCCCCAGCCGATCAATGGCAAGGAGCGTGATGACCGACTCGTGGATTTCCGCACCGTCTAAAAAACCACAACCCGACAAAACCACCCCAATCCGTTTTGACATGCGCCACCTCCTTCCTATCAAGACAAGCTCCAAGCGAGGCTATCAAACACCCAAAAAAAAATCAAACCGGGCATCCCAAACCGAAGGTCTATTTAAATCGTTCCAGGTGATCTGCCAGAACATTTAAAAGCCAGTCCTGGGACCAAAGAGGCGTAAAGGTATGATCCGCCTCTCTCTCCATTACATTGAATTGGAAGTGATCCTGGCGTTGCAGACTTTTGATCGTCTTTTTCGCATAGAGCATCATATAGTCTAATCCTGGATCACCGGGGCTAAAGATGAAGTGTATGTCAATGCCACGGTCGGAAAGACGCCTAAGATCGGCCGCCAAATCTTCTTTTCGAGAACCGAGCAGGCCGAGGATAGCATCCCGTTTGGAACTCGCCACAAGACCGATCCGTTTAATGAGCACAACCAAGAAGGATCGCAAAGCGATTCCAGACCAAAATTTCTTCCTCCACCCCGTTCTCTTTAGAAACAACTTCTGATAATAACGCCATTCGCCATATATTTTAGAGGGAAGCGTCTCCACCCGATTTCCTGGTTTCCAGTAAAGCGTCAGCGGATTGATTAAAACCACGCCTATAATCGGGAGGCCACGTAACGCCAGGTGGAATGCGGCATAGGCCCCCAGACAGATTCCCATCAACAAAAACCGATCGTATCCTTGATGTTCACGCAGGGCATGGATGGCAGCCTCTATCTCCTCTAAGGTCTCCTCCGAGTAGAGGTCATCCAAACTCCAGCCCCGATTGGCGTCACTATCACCAATACTACCCACATCGCACCGAAACACGGAAAATCCCAAGGCGGCAAACCTTCGGGCCATCGTGACATAGAGCCGGTGCGGTCCGATATGCGGCACCGCGCCCGCATTAGGCAGCACGATAACAGGACGCTTTTTCGCCTCTTTTGAAGATTGCGGTTCGGCAAGGATGCCGAAGAGCCGATTCCTTTCTCCAAAACAGATCGGTTTTTCTACAATGGCGCCCTCGGATTCGGAAACAGCCAGGCTTGCCGATTGTCGCGGGGGATCAACGCAAGGGGCGGATATGACACTGGCTCCCTGTGTGGCCGCGCCGATATACCAAGCAGTAATCACCCTCATTACGGCGATAGGCAACATTGCATTGTGCATCGCATCCAACATCATTTTGGCATACCCTGGCAGCACGCGATATTCCGAGTGACCACCCAACTTCTGAATGTGGTCTGCAAGGAGACTTTCCGAAGAGAGATCATCTTTCGCAATCACCAGCGTCTTTGACGCAGGTTTTTTATTCCCGCAAAGCAGGTCCATCCGGGAGAGATCCGCTACGGTTTCCTCTGTCATCAGAAAACCGGCCGATCCCTCGCCTTCTGCCGTGCATGTAATCGGCGTCTCTTCGGTTGTATCAGACCGGGCCATCCCGCCATAGGCCTTCATCTCCCGAACAAACGATTTTCCCTTTATACAGGGGCTCCACAATACCAAGGAAGCTACATCACCCCGTTCGGCAGCCGCCGTCATCGCAAAAGTTGCCCCCATTCTTAAACCGAAAAGACCGACTCGGGAAAATCCGGTTCTTGCCCGTAATTCATCAATCGCGAAATCGATGCTCCGCAGCCAGGAGCGAACACGGTCGGGATCCCGGTCGGAACCGGCCGAATCTCCCATTCCATCGTAGTGAAACCTAAGAACGGGGAAACCGACAAGGGATAACCGCGTTGCCAGGGCGCGAAAAAACTGATAGGAACGGATATATTCAAATCCAATCGGAGGACAAAGAGCGATCCCGTATTCACGGGTCTCCGCC
>SBBT01000148.1 GCA_005239595.1 Candidatus Troglogloeales bacterium
CGCGCGCGTCCGAAGCTGCAATTTGCGGTGCCGGTCATTTTATTTGTGCTGACGGTTTTTACAACCTTGCTTGCAGGGACGTACCAGGAGGGTGGAGACCCCTTGCGTCAGCCGACCGATCTGGCAAAAGGCGGCCCCTTCTCATTTACCCTCATGCTCATTCTCTTTGTTCATGAAATGGGCCATTATGTGGTATCGAAAAGGTATGGTGTGCAGACAACGCCCCCTTATTTTATACCCGGTCCCTGGTTCCCATTTGGAATAGGGACGTTTGGCGCTTTCATCAAGATGCGTTCTCCTATCTTGGGGAAAGAGGCATTGCTGGATATCGGAGCCGCGGGTCCCATTGCAGGGTTTATCGTGGCCCTCTTTGCTGTTGGATGGGGTCTCTCTTCATCACCGGTCATCGAAGTACAAGACGGAAGCGCGTTACTCCATTTAGGCGATCCACTCGCGTTTTCGTTTCTCGCCTATCTTCTAGGAAAGAACCCGCCGGTGGGATATGATATCGCGTTGAATTCCGTTGCGTTTGCGGGATGGATCGGTTTCTTCGTTACGTCGCTTAACCTCCTCCCAATCGGTCAACTGGATGGAGGGCATATTGCCTATGCCCTGTTTGGGAGAAAACACCGCTCTGTCTCCATCGGAATGGTATTGATTCTAATTGTATTGGGCATGCTGGGATGGAGCGGCTGGTATGTCTGGGCCGTCTTGACCGCTGTCTTGGGAGTCCGACATCCGCCGATCATGGATGAACATATTCCGCTGGACCTCAAGCATCGGCTGGTCGGATGGGGATCGATTCTCCTCTTTATTGTCACCTTTATGCCGATTCCCTTTAAAATCGGTTAACGTGCTGCGAATCATTCCACTGTTTAGCAGCGTCGGTGCCGCTCCGCTCATCAACCGTCTGGAGCAATAAAAATCCCGCAATAAAAAATACGTTCAGTGAAAGGGTTGCAAGTCGCTGACTTCCGGTAAGCCGTGCCATTTCGCCGTAAACGAGCGGACCTAATGACGCGGAGATCTTTCCAGTGAGAGAGAAGAAACCAAAAAACTCCGCACTCTTTTGAAAGGGGGCAAACCTGGCAAGCAAGGTACGGCTGGCCGACTGTGTCGTCCCCAGGATACTCCCTGCTACAATCCCCAATCCATAGAAGCCTGCTTTTGTTTCAACCCAAAAGGCCCAAAAGACAATGACCATCCAGCCAAGCAGGGTGATCGAGAGGGTGGTTTTCGGCCCCATTTTATCTGTGAGGGGACCGAACAAAAACGTTCCCGCCGCGGCGCTGACCTGTGTGACGATAAAATAGGTGATCATCTCAAAGGGGGTAAAGCGAAGCACCTGCCGCGAAAAAATAGATGAAAAGACAATAATGGTATTGATCGCTTCGTTGTATAGAAAATAGGCAATGAAATACCGGATCAACACCTTAAACTGGCGAATACCTTTCAACGTTTCCCCGATTCTGTGAATGCCGGTTTTCATGTAAGTCGTTGCAGGGAGAGATCGACTCCTTACGCATCGTTCCTTCAGCGATATGAAAAGCGGAAGGGAGAAGAGGAGGAAGAAGAGGGCCGTGATGACAAAAGAGAAACGAAAAGAGGCTTCTTTGAATCCGTTTTGAATAAAGGGGATCACCAGGAGAAGGGAGAGAAAACCACCGACGTAACCGGTTGCCCACCCATATGCTGAAAGTCGTCCCATACGGTCATCGGCGGCGAGTTCCTTTAAAAATGCGTCATAGAAGATAAGGGCCACGTTAAAACCGATGTTGGCGATGATAAAAAACAGGAGCCCCTTTACGACGTCTCCCTCTTTTACAAAATAGAGGAGGGCGGTAAAGAAAATCGATACGAGCGTAAAGCCCCCCAGGAAAGACTTTTTCCTCCCCGATTCGTCCGCCAATGCCCCTAAGAAAGGCGAGAGGAACGCAACTACCGCCATTGATGCGGCAACGCCCCGCCCCCAAAGTGTGACGCCTCCTTCTTTGGCAACGACCTCGGTGAAATACACGCCATAGACGACGGTGACAATGATTGTCGCGAACGCAGAATTGCCAAAATCATAAAGACACCAACCGATCTGTTCTCTACGAGTGGCCTGCGCGTGGGAGGAGTGTTCTATCACCTGTTTAAAATTTGGACCATTTCCTCATGGATTTTCCCGTTGGTTGCTAGGATTCGGGCGTCATAAATCGAAAATGGCTTTCCAAGGAAATTAGTGACTTTCCCGCCCGCCTCTTGTAAAATGAGGCTCCCCGCCGCAGTATCCCACGGTTTCAGCTTTGATTCCCAAAATCCCTCCATTCTTCCGGAGGCAACGTAGCAGAGATCGAGCGCGGCCGAGCCGGTTCTTCTAACGGCTTGGGCCCCCAGGCTGAAATTAACGAAGTGATCAAAATTATTATCGGGCGACGTGTGGATATCATAGGAGAAACCGGTAACCAAGAGGCTCTTTCTTAATTCACTGATGGAAGAGACGGAAATGGGAACGTCGTTTAGCGTCGCACCTTTCCCTTTTTCGGCCACATAACGCTCTTTTCGGATCGGATCATAGACCACACCCAGCTGCACCTCTCCCGCTACCTCGAGCCCGATGGAGACACAAAAAAAAGGAAATCGGTGGGTATAATTGGTCGTTCCATCGAGAGGGTCGATAATCCATCTGTAGGGCGAGCGGTTTTTCTTCTCATGACCTTCCTCCGCGATAATCTGATGGTCGGGAAAGTGTCGTAGGATGTGCGACACAATCGCCTCCTCCGACTGCCGGTCGATGGGGGTAACCAGATTAAGATCGCCTTTGTAATAGATCTCGATGGGACGCGTCAGACCGTCCTTTAAGATCTTACCCCCCTTTTGGGATGCCCGAATGGCTACTTCTCGAAAATGGTGAACGGTCATTGTTATTTAGAAGTTACGGCTAGAATGACGGCTTTCGACGAAGGGCTGTCTGGTCTACGGTTCCCAAGGAAGGAGCCACCTTATTTCTTGGAGGGCGCGTAGTATGGGTTCTTTCCGGAGTGATGATCGGTGACGTCCAGGATTTCAGAGACCTCTGGGACAAAATGCCGGATCGATTTTTCAATTCCCTGCTTGAGGGTTACCGATGCCATGCCGCATCCCTGACAACCGCCGCCCATCTTGATATAGACCACACTCCCTTTTATATCGAGAAGGCTAACACGGCCTCCATGTCCCGCTACGCTGGGATTAATCTGTGTTTCCAGGACGTGCTCTACTTTTGCCCTGATTGTATCTTCAGCGGTGGCGTTTTCGGGCATTTCGGACAGGGTGGACGCATAGGTAGCCTCTTCCGACTTTAAATGGGCCCTGATCGCCTTGCCAACCAGCTTTCCAACGGAACGCCAATCCCCCTCATTTTCCTTTTGAACCGTCACCACATCAAAGGCAAGCAATACACCGGTTACCCCTTCGATGCCAAATATTAACTCTGCAAGCGGCGATTCTTTGGCCTCTTCTCTGTTTTGGAATTGGAGGGTGCCGCCCGCTCGAAATACAGGGCGATCTACCTTGAACCGACACCTTCTTGCGTCTAAAACTTCGGCCTGGATTTTGATGTTTTCATCTTTTATCTGTTCCATGTGGGTTACTCCAAACGATTTCCGTTGCACGATTCACAGGGACAGATCGCACGCAGATGTTCAAAGTGGTAAATTCCGGTGTTGTGATAATCGCTGAAAGTGCAACTTAAGGCATAATTCCCGGTTGGTTCAACTTTTGTGCAGACCAGATCCAATGGAACGGTTTCCGGGTCAAGTAGCCGCCTCCCCGTCCACTCTTCAACACAGGCTGCGCAGGGGCAGTTTTGGCGGAGGAACCGAAAACGGTAGGCACTTACATGCCCATCGTCCCAGGAAATTTTAAGCCCCGTATTTCCCTGTTTCCGGATAGACACCGGCGTATGACTCGGCTTTACCCCTGGCGTGTCGCTCATGACGATCTATTATACCTCAAAAGTGTCGGACGTCTCCCCTTCTTCAATAATGGATATCGGTTTGGCTTTCACATTCTGAAGATGAATCTGAGATGCCAGACGTTCGATGATCTGTAAATAAAAGCGCGCTGCGGGAGATTCCGTTTTGGCAATGACGGCCGGAAGACCGGAATCGGCTTTTTCCCGAATTCCTCGATCGAGGGGGATTTCCCCCAAAAAAGGAGCATGAAGTTTTTCAGCCTCTTTCCTGACGCTTCCATAGCCAAAAATCTCATCTCGTTCTCCGCAATGAGAACAGAGATAATAACTCATATTTTCGATCAGTCCCAAGATTGGAACCTTGGTCTGCTCAAACATTCGTAAGGTTTTCATTGAAATCGTAAGTCCCACGTCCTGGGGGGTTGAAACCATGACCGCACCGGTCAGTGGAACCGTTTGTACCAACGTCAGATGGACGTCTCCCGTCCCGGGGGGCATATCGACGAAGAGATAATCCAACTCTCCCCAGTCGACGCGAAGGAGTGACTCCTGAACGGCTTTATGTGCCATCGGGCCGCGCCAGATGAGCGGGGCGGATCCCCGGGAGAGAAGCCCCATCGACATCAATTTCATTCCCAACGCTTCAATGGGGATAATTCCGCGTTCATTCTGGGTGAGCTCTGCCTCTCTTGTTCCAAGCATGATCGGCAGCGAAGGGCCATAAATATCTCCATCCACCAATCCGACCCTTGCGCCATATTTGGCCAGTCCCGCCGCAATATTGACTGCAACTGTTGATTTTCCCACCCCACCCTTGCCGCTTCCAATGGCGACAATATTTTTTACGCCGGCGAGAGAAGCGTGGTCAGACGCCTTCGAACGGCTGATCTCGCTTTTGACATGACCACAGACGGAAGTAACACCGGAAAGCCCCTTGATCATCTGCTCTGCCTCATCTTTCATCCGTTCCTGGCCGGGAAAGACCGGCGTGGGGAGAACAACGTTAAAATGGACATGGGTGCCCTTGATCTCGAGGTCGCGTACAAACCCCAGGTCAACGATGTTATTCCCAAAATTCGTATCTGTAACCTTGCCAAGCGCGGTCAGAACTTCTGTTTCCGTGGCCATTTCCTGCTCCTTTTTCAGAAGTGTCCTCTGCAGGAATTATGAGCCCTCTCTCTTTTCTTCGTCAATCTCTTTCTTAGAGGAAATACAACGGTGCGGGGGATATAAAGAACGCCATGAAGGGGGCCTATAGATCTTCGAGGGTATCTTCCGCCAGCAGGCCTTTTAGCGTATCGTCTTCGTTCTGGGAAAGCAGGGTTGCGACCTTTTTTTGAAGTTGTTTCGCCTCTTCCCACGATTCCGAAAAAATCAGCGCTTCGGTGTAGGAGGAAGAGGGACCCAGCCTTGCCTCGGGATAGGAGCCTTGAAGGGTTTCTAGCTGGGAGATTTCTTTAAACCGCACCCAGACGGCCGGCCTGGTTCTAGCAGATAACCGGGGGTCAACCGACGCCGGGTTATCTGTAAAACGATACCAGTAGAGGGAAAATTCATGAAGCCCCTCGTCCTCCTCATCGGGAGGCACTTGCGTGGCCATGACCGCGTAAACGTCTGCCTTCATGCGATTTTACCTCGC
>SBBT01000232.1 GCA_005239595.1 Candidatus Troglogloeales bacterium
AACCCCGATGGAGACACAAAAATAGGGAAACCGATGCGCGTAATTGGTGGTGCCGTCCAGCGGATCAATAATCCATCGGTACGGGGAAGTGCTTTCGTAGTTGTGACCCTCCTCCGCAAGGATTTGATGATTGCGAAAGTGTTTGCGAATATTCGAAACGATCATCTGTTCAGAGAGGGTGTCAATCTGTGTGACCAGATTCAGATTTCCCTTATAGGAGATCGTCAGTCCCCGCGACATTCCCTCCCTTAAGATGCGTCCCGCTTTCTTGGCGGATGAAAGGGCTACTTTTTTGATCAGCGCGCGTTCGTCCATGGGGTGCGATTGTATCATCTCTTCACATCATGTGGCTACGACCCCGACGGGGGTGAGCGGGAATGACGGCTCTCGTTGGTCATCGTAGAATTTACAAGAGTCGTTGCCTCTTCCGCGACCAGCGGGAGTGGGTATAGACTGCGACAGTCGTCGTGCTTGGAGTGGCCGTCGCCACCCCCCTACTAGCGAAGAGGCGTTTCGATCGGCTAGAATGCACAATTGGGATATTACGGAGTTCGAAATTGAACAGACTAGAGGAATTAAAAGGAAAACCGGTTGAGGTTAGTTTTCATGGGACGACCTACCAAGGAATCCTGACGGACGTGAGCGAAGAAGAGATTTTCTTAAAGTCGGGCGATCAGTGGATCTCTCTGCCCCTCTACGAAGTGGGCGATATTCGACCCGCCGGAGGGGGCTAATTGGTGAACGAAGGAAACGATACTATTGAAGAAAACGAGCCGGAGGAAAAGTCGGCATGGGCCGTTCCGTTCGCTTTGTTCTTTCTGACTTGCTGCACGACATTGCTTGCCGGAAGCTATCAGGAGGGGGGCGACCCCATCCGATATCCCACCGACCTTGTGAAGGGCATTCCGTTTTCATTTACATTAATTCTGATTTTATTTGTCCATGAGATGGGCCATTACATCACATCGAAATTCTATGGCGTGAAAACCTCTCTTCCCTATTTTATTCCCGGGCCTTGGCCTCCCTATGGGATTGTCGGGACCTTCGGCGCGTTTATTCAAATGCGCTCTCCGATTATGCAAAAAAAGGCTTTACTCGATATTGGCGCGGCCGGCCCCTTCGCCGGATTTGTGATCGCGATCATGGCCATTTGTGTCGGGCTTTATTCTTCTGAAGTCATACGCATTGAAGATGCGGGAGGGTTGAAGTTGGGAGACCCGCTGGTGTTTACACTGCTTGCCCATCTGATGGCCAAGGCGCCAGCCGAAGGATTTGACCTCGCGCTCAGCTCCGTCGCCTTTGCCGGCTGGATCGGCCTTTTTGTCACTTCGCTGAACCTGCTCCCCATCGGACAACTCGATGGCGGTCATATTGCCTATGCACTATTGGGGAAAAGACATAAATATCTTTCAATCGGAGTGGTCATTTTGCTCGTTATTTTAGGCTATTTTGGATGGGATGGCTGGTATGTGTGGGCTGCGATGGCTTTAATTTTTGGGATGCGCCATCCCCCCACATTCGATGAAGAGGTTCCGCTGGACTTCAAACATCGCTTGTTGGGGATCGCGTCGGTGATTTTGTTGATTGTGACATTTATGCCGGTCCCCATTAGCGTTGTATAATAGTAAGCAGGACTAAGAGGATGGAAGGCACTTTTAAAGGGGAATCATGGCAGTTTTTGTTTCGTGTTTTGACCTATGTCAAACCGTATAAAAAGCTCGCCTCGTATACATTGCTGGCCGCGGCCATTGCTACCTTGTTGGAATTGGTACCCCCGTGGCTGATTAAAGTAGCCATTGACGATGGGATTGGGAAAAATCAGCCGGGACTCTTGGTGACATTGGTCGGTGCCCTCGTTACGGTTTCACTATTGAGAGGGGCTGCGAGCATGGTGCGCATTCGCCTCAATAACGCGCTGGAACAAAGTGTGATTTTTGATATCCGAAATCAGGTGTTTGGGGCGATGCAGCGGCTTTCGCTGTCTTATTTTGATGATCGCGCCACCGGCGAGATTATGTCGCGCGTCAACAACGACGTCGAAAATATGGAGCGCATCTTTATTGACGGCGTGGAGCACTTGGTCATTGCCTGTCTCACGCTCATCGGCGTGACAATCATGCTGTTTGTGTTGGAGTGGCGGCTGGCGCTGGTGGCACTTATCCCGATTACACCCCTGGTACTTTCAGCGCTTACTTTTACAAAACATATCCATAAGAGTTATCAAACCCTTCGACAAGAAGGGGCACGATTAAATACCTTTCTGCAAGATTGCCTCTCTGGCATTCGTGAGACAATGATCTTCAATCGGCAACGCTACGAGGCGGCCCGATTTGAAGATCGCAATCGTGCGCTTTGCGAAGGCAGTCTCGGTGTGGCGAAGCTCTGGTCGCTCTATTCCCCCTCGATGGCCATGTTTGCCTCTTTAGGTTCCATTCTGGTTTTAGGCGTCGGCTCGGCCCTCGCGGAAAAAGGGCTTCTCTCAGTGGGGGAATTAGTGGCATTTTTGTCGTATGCCGTTATTTTTTACGCGCCGATTAATCAGATTCATGCGATTAACCATCTGTTGCAGCATGCCCTAGTAGCCGCGGAACGGGTTTTTGAACTCCTCGATACAAAGCCGACCGTCTCGGAGCCTGCATCTCCCGTGTCAATTCCCGAGCGTTTGTCCGGGGCGATTTCGTTTGATAAGGTCTCGTTTCAATATGTTCCCGGCAAGATGGTTTTAGAGAAGATGAGTTTTAAGATTGCCGCGGGGGAAACGATTGCACTGGTGGGAGCCACTGGGAGCGGCAAGAGCACAACGGTCTCACTGCTTTTGCGTTTTTATGACGCGAAGGAGGGCGCGGTCAAGATAGACGGCCACAATGTGTGCGACCTCACGACTCAAAATCTCCGAGATCAATTTAGCCTCGTGCGTCAGGAGCCGTTTCTTTTTAACGGCACCGTGCGTGAGAACATTGCTTACGGAAAGCCGCACGCGACATTCGCCGAGATCGAGCAGGCGACGCGAGCCGCTTGTGCAAGCGATTTTATCGCGCAGCTTCCAGAGCAGTATGAGACCCAAATTGGGGAACGGGGCGTCAAGCTTTCGATTGGCCAAAAACAGCGGGTGGCTATTGCAAGGGCTTTTTTGAAGAACCCGCCGATTATCATCTTTGATGAAGGGACCTCCAACATTGACTCCGAGACCGAGTCGGGGATACAAGAAGGACTGCAAAATCTTTTTGCAAACCGAACGACACTGATTATCGCGCATCGTCTTTCCTCGCTGCGGAAAGTGAATCGGATTTTGGTGCTGGAGAAAGGGAAGATCATAGAATCGGGCAGCCATGAAATGCTGATCGCTAAAAAAGGGGTGTATACCAAACTCTTTGACGCCCAGCTGATATAATGCCCTTCTAACACCCCCCTACCCCCCTTATTAGGGGGAAATAGGGCCAAATTCCCCCTTATC
>SBBT01000164.1 GCA_005239595.1 Candidatus Troglogloeales bacterium
CTGTAGACAAATAAGTGGAACATGCTGCTTGCCGGAGGGGGATGTCTTTATGTGCGATACCTCCCCTCGAGAATGACCCGTACGTTGTGCAGCCATTTCCTTGACAGGGTGCATTACCACGATCTCGGTTTTTTTCCACAAAATCTGTAGGAAGATTCAAAGGAATAATGGATTGGAGCGTGATTGAGCATACCTGTGTCACTGACAATCCGCAGAAAAATACTCGATCTCTTTATAGGCTTTCTTTATGCTGGTCATCGTTGTTGTCGCTAACAACATGGGGTACCTCCTCTTGGGTTAAAGTCCAATCAACTGGCTCGTTACGGTACCCCATTCCTTTCCCCTGACACAAAATATGATACGCTACACTTTGTATCCGTTCTCAATCATGTCCATCGTTGCTTTAACACGACTTTGTGCGTTGCTTTTTCCTTGCCTTTTCCCTATTCTTTTCATGTGGCCTTCTGGGTTGATGTGTCGATCTTGTCGTTCTTGCAGATTGCAAAATCTACAGTATCGACTCGGAGGTTATTTTACAATTTCAACTAATGATAGGACATTCCCGGATTGCATAAAGTTTAAGTATAGATTTGTCTAGTCGGACACACTTTGTTTATGCAAAGATTATGTGGATGAGGTAAGCCATGAAACGTGAACGGTCCGAGGCACTATTTATTAAAGCCCAGAATCGGATTCCGGGAGGGGTTAATTCTCCGGTGCGGGCGTTTAAAGCGGTTGGCGGGTGCCCCCTCTTTATTAAGAGGGCGAAAGGAAGCAAGATTTTTGATGTGGATGGAAATCGTTTTATTGATTATGTTCTCTCCTGGGGGCCGATGATTGTCGGCCATGCCGCCCCGAAGGTGGTTGAAGCGATTAAAAAGGCGGCGGAGGCGGGCACCAGCTTCGGCGCACCGACGCAACAGGAGACACATCTGGCCCAATTGATTCAGACAAAATTTCCGCTCATTGAGCGCATCCGGTTTGTCAATTCCGGGACGGAGGCGACGATGAGCGCCATTCGTCTTGCCCGCGCCTACACCCGACGCAACAAGATTATCAAATTTGAAGGCTGCTATCACGGTCATGCCGATTCCCTTTTGGTCAAGGCCGGATCAGGGGCGACTACATTGGGCATTCCGGACTCCCCGGGTGTTCCTCCCGATCTTGCGCGCGATACCATCACCCTGCCGTTTAACAATTTGAAAGCGGTTCAGAAGGTGGTGGAACAGGAGGGGAACCAGATCGCCTGCCTGATCGTAGAACCGGTTCCAGGAAATATGGGGACAATTATACCGGAGGACGGTTTTCTTCCAGGACTTCGCGAGTTGACCCTGCCGTTTGGCATCGTCCTGATTTTCGATGAGGTGATGAGCGGTTTCCGTATATCCGACGGAGGGGCGCAACAGCGCTACGGGATTCGTCCTGATCTGACCTGTCTTGGAAAGATTATCGGGGGAGGATTGCCGGTCGGCGCCTATGGCGGGAAGAAGGAGATCATGGAACTGGTCGCGCCGGCAGGCCCTGTTTATCAGGCGGGGACCCTTTCGGGAAATCCACTTGCCATGGCCGCCGGGATTGCCACACTTTCACTGATACAAGATCCTGCGATTTACGATAAATTGGAGGCCCGCTCTGCGATGCTGGCCGACGGGCTGGACGATGCCGCCCGCAAGGCGCATGTCCCGATCCGGATAAACAGGGTAGGCTCACAGATGACCCTATTTTTTAATAAAGATAAAGTGCTTAATTACGAAGGGGCCCTAAAATCAGATTGCGGACAATTTGCGAAGTTTCATTCTGCGTTGTTAGATGCGGGGGTCTATCTCCCTCCCTCCCAATTTGAGGCCTTTTTCCTCTCCACGGCTCATACGATTGCCGATATTGAGAAAACGGTAGCGACCGCCTACTCGGTCTTTAAAAAAGCGATCCATTAGTCGTTGGCCTTGACGACCGAAACTTTGACCTGCGCGGTGACATCATGGTAGACCTTCACCGGCACTTGAAAAATTCCGAGCTCTTTGATCGGTTTTTCCAATAAAATGTGTCGCTTGTCCACCTCCATTCCGTGAGAGGCAATGGCTTCCGCGATGTCCTTGGAAGAGACCGACCCGAACAGTTTCCCTTCTTCCCCAACCTGAACGGGAATAGATATATCCAGCGCCCCGATCTGTCTGGCCAGCCCCTCGGCAAGAAACCTCTCCTTCTTTATTTGTTCGGCGATGACCTGCTTCTCATGTTCCAACGCCTTCATGTTTTTGGTGGTGGCAACGATTCCAACGCCCCTTGGCAGTAGATAATTTCTGGCATAGCCGTCGGCCACGTCAACCAGGTCCCCCATCCGTCCTAAAGGTTCGGTATCTTTTTTTAAAATGAGCTTCATAGTGTTGTCTCCTTATTTTCTAAATTTTTTAGAAAGCACATTCTATGTTCGCACCCTGCTCTTGTCAACGTGGTATCGGGTCGGGTCCGGAAGGCGGACGGATTGAAAGGCCCGCATGCGCTCCGCACATTTGTTGCACCTGCCGCAGTGGGCGCGCCCTTGGGGGGCGATACAAGAGAAGGTAAGATCAAGAGGAAGCGCCCGTCCGCGACCGAGCACGTCCTTCTTCGTGAGTTCGGTATAAGGCGTCAAGATGGTCAGGGGCGTTCTCAGCCCTTCCGAAAACGCAATTTCCAGCGTCCGTAGAAAATGAGGGGTGCTGTCCGGAAATGGATTGCCTTTCAATATTCCCGATGCGATCAGGCTAATACCCTGCAGGGAGGCGTACACTGCCGCTTTTGAAAGGAGGAGGATATTTCGTCCTGGGAGATAGACGGCATCATCATCGGTATCCGATCCGGGCGTCTCCTTCCCGGTCATGCCCCAGTGGGCGGGGTAGACGTCGCCTACCGGCATCGCAATGATTTTGAGCGGAGCGATCGATCGGCGAGCGAGTTTCCTTAAATATCGGTGCAACCAATAAATTTCCACCTTCTCCCAGATAAATCCGAACCGGATATAGAGGGGGATGACACGATGAAATTGCGTTGAGAATTCCGAGACGAGAACAGCGCTGTCTATACCGCCGCTCATTAATACCACGGCATCCCTTTTCCCCGACATCGCTCTTCCTTATTTCAAAGGGGGGAATTTTAGCAGAAGCGGTTTTCTCAAATCAAACTTGATCTGCAGTCTTTTCTCATAATACGATGGCAGGAATGTGGCGGGAGATGGGGAGATGAAATTGCAAGGGAGCGTGATCCTGATTACCGGAGCGGGTCGGCGGATTGGCAGCGAAATTGCGCGTTCTCTTGCGGGCCGGGGGGCCCGTGTGATTATTCACTATCATCGATCCGGTGTTGAAGCGCGGCAGGTTGCCAAAGAGATTGAAAGGAAAGGCGGGACGGTTTTTTGGGTCTCTGGAAATATTGCCAGGCCGCGCGATTGCGAAAAAATCGTTCAGAAGGCGCACGACGCTTATGGACGCCTGGATGTATTGATCAACAATGCGGCCGTTTTTTTTAAAACCCCTCTCTTTCATGTTACGGAAACAGCATGGGATACCACCCTTGACACCAACTTGAAGGGCCCGTTTTTCCTGGCACAGGCGGCTGCAAAGATGATGTCCCGAGGAAAAATGATCAATATTGCAGATTGGTCTGGTATTCGTCCATATATCCACTATCTCCCGTATTGCATCTCAAAGGCGGGGATCATCGCCTTGACGAAGGGTCTTGCCCGCTCGCTCGCCCCCAGAATTGAAGTAAACGCGATTGCGCCAGGGCCGATCCTCCTTCCAGAGGCGTTTGATGACAGGGAAAGGAAGACGATTATTCACCACACCCCGTTGAGACGACTCGGCACCCCTGCCGATATTGTCAACGCAACGCTCTTTCTGATTGAAGGAACCGATTTTATGACCGGCGCGACGATTGTCATTGACGGGGGAAGGCTGATATCTTAATGGCAGGAGGCGAGGGAACGTATGTATAAGGTCACGAGAGAGATACCTTTTTGCTATGGACATCGGCTCTTAAATTACAGCGGAAAGTGCCGCCATCTGCATGGCCATAACGGAAGGGTTGAAATTGAGTTATTTTCGGAGAAGCTCAATGAATTGGGGATGGTGCGTGACTTTGACGAGATCAAGAACATTGTTCAGGTCTGGATTGATGAACGCCTGGATCACAAGATGATCCTCTGCAAACGGGATCCCCTCATCCCGATGCTGGATCAACTCAAAGAGGTCTATTATCTCATCGATGAAAACCCAACGGCCGAGGCGATTGCAAAGCTGATTTACGATTACACCGCTTCCCAACACCTCCCGGTCGCCGAAGTGCGCCTTTGGGAAACACCAAAGTCCTATGCCAGCTATGCCGCAGAAAAAGTTCGGTAATGAACGCCTTTCCGCAAGCGGACGGCCCGTATTGAGCGGCCTTTTTTATATCTTTGGTAGGGTAATCCCTGTTTGGGATTGATATTTCCCCTTTTTGTCTGCGTAGGAAATCTCGCAGACCTCGTCCGACTCAAAAAAAAGAACCTGGGCGATTCCCTCATTGGCGTATATCTTGGCGGGGAGGGGCGTGGTGTTGGAAATTTCCAAGGTTACAAAGCCCTCCCACTCCGGCTCGAAGGGGGTGACATTCGTAATAATCCCGCACCGCGCATAGGTCGATTTCCCGACGCAGATCGTCATCACATTCCGCGGGATTTTAAAGTACTCGACACTTTTCCCCAGGGCAAACGAATTTGGGGGAATGACACAGATATCTCCCTTGAAGTCGACAAACGATTTTGTGTCGAACTTCTTTGGATCGACAATGGTATTGTTGATATTGGTGAAAATCTTAAACTCGTTGGCGATCCGGATATCATATCCATAGGATGAAACGCCGTACGAAATGCCCCCCAGGCGGACCTGTTTCTCTTCGAATGGGGCAATCATGCCAGAATCCTTGGCCATCCGTCGAATCCATTTATCACTTTTTATCATTTTTTGCCTCGCTGATGGTTAGATGAATCATTCAATTTCAAAGGGAGAGGCGATTGAGAGGATGGAAGCGCTCGCCAGGTTCGGTTGCGGATAATGAACCGTCTTCTCCTCGTAGTTTTTCACGATCACCTGTTCTTCATCCAGGGAAAGGAGGGTGTCATAGGGGAGGATCGCCACTTTCCCTCCACCACCCGGCGCGTCGATCACATAATGCGGAACCGCCATTCCAGAGGTATGGCCCCGGAGGGCCTTAATGATGTTTAACCCTTTTTCCACGCGGGTTCGAAAATGATGGGTTCCCAGTACCAGATCGGCCTGGTAGATATAGTACGGTTTCACCCGAATGGCCAGAAGTTTCTGCATGAGCCGCTTCATGACCTCGGGATCATCGTTAACTCCATCGAGAAGCACAGTCTGACTCCCAAGTGGTATGCCGGCGTCTGCGAGTCTTCCGCAAGCCTCTGCAACCTCGGGCGTGATTTCATCCGGATGATTGAAATGAAGATTCATGTATAAAGGGTGGTATTTTTTTAACATGGCGCAAAGATTTTCAGTAATCCGTGAAGGGAGCGTTCCGGGGACCCTTGTACCGATCCGGATGATCTCAAGATGGGGAATGGCGCGCAATGCCTTGAGCACCCGCTCAAGAAGCATATCGACAACCATTAACGGATCGCCGCCGGAGAGGATGATGTCGCGAATTTCGGTATGGGCCGAAATATAGTCCACGACCTGCTTTAGGTTTTCCGGAGTAAGGGTGCCGGGGGATCCGACAAAACGTTTGCGGGTGCAGAACCGGCAATAAATGGGACACTGATTCGTGACATAGAGAAGTACCCTGTCGGGATAGCGATGCACCAGATTTTGAACGGGGCTGTCGGCCTCCTCATGGAGGGGGTCTTCGGAGGAACAGACGGCATCCAGACGCCCCTCCTCCGCATCGGGGACCACCTGTTTCCAAATAGCGTCTCCCTTCCGTTGTATCGTCTTTAATACATGGGGTGTGATCCGAAGCGGGTATTTATCCACAATCTCGCGAACCTCTTCGGCAGGAACGCCCAATACCGCTTCGAGGGTTTCCACGTCATCAATGCTCTCTCTAATCTCCTTTTGCCATTGTTCCACGTCGTTACTCCTTCCCCGGTCCGTAGGTTTTATCAAGGTAGTTGATGATTTTTTCTTCATCGTCGAAAACCAAATCCCCGTCTATTAAAACGGGGACAAAATATTGTCCTGAAGCCTTATAAACCTCGCTCCGCTCTTTTGGATTGGTTGAAACATCTTCCTTTTCATAAGAGAGCCCTAACGACGCCAATTTGTCCCGCACCATCCTGCAATAAGGACAGGGTTCCAGATTGTACAGTTTCATTCTTCCCACTCCTAGGTTACGGTACATGGGGCCATAACGGCGTCCACCATGCCATGGATTAATTTCTTCTCCAGGGAGCAGACGGTTGCCAGAACGCCCCCCAAATGTGCCTCTTTTCCGTCTACAAAATAATAGGGCGATAAACGGACACGCCCTTCCATCCTAACGCATTTATCTTTCTCAAAATCGTAGTATGAAACCGCAACCTTTTTCCCCTTATGGAATTTCTGTAGGATATGCGGCGTTGTTGAAAAACTGGATAGGGCGCGGCCAATTGCCGTACGCCACGCCTCTTGTGAAAGGTCCTGGCCTACTGAAACACCGCGGCTTCCCCATGCCGATTCAGAGAAGCCGGATGGCTTGATGACCCACTGGCGTTCTTTCTGGGTGGCCGATTCCAATTGACGATAATCGGTGACCGGTTTGTCTTCAAACATCAGATCGGGAATAATGGCGTGCGGCGGAACCGCACTTGGGTCCATGATCCAGCTCTTTGGAAAAAGACGCTCTAACTGGGAATAGGTCTCTCTTCCCAGCTGCTTATGCCAGAGTGGTTTCAGCGCCGGATGGTGAAACAAGGCATAAACGCTTTTCTCCTCCAAGGGGGTTTTCAGCGGCGGTGTTAAGACGACACGCTGTTTTCTTACAGCATAGAGAATCAACTCCACTTTGGGTATATTTTTTAAATCAAAAAGTTCAAAAAAACGATACAAGACGTCAATGCGTTTCCCCTCGATCATAAGTCCCTCTTCCGTAAATTCAACAGAGGAAGGATCGACCACAAAGGTTGAAAGCCCTTGTTTTCTCAAGGCATCGCCGAGCCACGCCATTTCGGGACGATAATCTTTAGACTCCTCTGAAACAACAATGGCCAGCGTGATGTCCTGTGTTCGGGACAACGATCGGATCATCCGCTCAAACCCCGCGACCATTTTAGCTGAGGAGGCGGTTTCATCACGCACACCATAGGCCGCCATCAGCGCTGCGGTGAGACCAATTCCGCCTGGAACGGCATCCAGTTCTGTGGAGATCATCCCCTCCTCTGTGGAGATTAAGTCGGGACGGATTACGCCGGGCAAATCGTGTTTAAAGCGATTCATCCGGTTATATTCAATAACCCTCTCCGGTTTTCCACGATCAAGAACATCGGCAATCCACGACGGCTCCCGTCCATGGACACTGTCGAGATAGAGCTTGTTGATTGCTTGATAAAAGGCAAGGAGGTGATTTCCTAAATTTTCAAGGAAAGCCCACTCCCGTTTCGGGATGCCAAACGGTTCTGTCGCAATTCGCCAGAAATGGTTCTGCGCGGTTATCTCGGATGTGATAGAGGAGGGGCGATAAAGTCCTCCCTTCACAAGGTGATCGCGGATGGCATAACATCTTTCTTTTATTTGATCCTGTTGCAAGAGATCAGGGGGTGGGTCAACCAGTATGGACAAATCTTATTCCTAACGAGAAACTGACGGGATCATAACATGAGGTAATCTTGATCTTCAAGAAACGTTCTTATAAGACAGGGATCCAAATCTCACTTTAATCGTTATCGCTGCCCCCGACAGAAACAGGTGGACACCCGAGGGTGGACACGCAAGGAGGAGCTCTTATTTAGGTAAGTGAAAAAATCAGCAAATAACAGGGGGGAGTTGAATTAAAATAATTGTCTAGACAATGGGGTCCACCTTAACTAAGCTGCATTGACAATGAAGTTAAAGGAAAACTATGTCGAAGCTCGACCGTACAAAGGGTAATCCCTGGAGACTCAAGGCTCCACCCGGCACTTCGGAATTCACGTTCCACGTCGAAGAGAAGGAAGGGCGACGTATTCTCGTGTGTACCGTCGGGAAGACGGTTCTTCATTACGATGCCCGCTGCGTCGATGATTTATACGCGATGCTGAAGAAAGCGGGCGATTGGGTTGAACTCGGCGGCGCAGACGAGCAGAAACCGGCGAAGGAAAGGACGGTTGAAGCTTGGGGAAGGTCGCCGACGAATCCAGTCAAGGGATGGTATGGATTGAAGAAGGGGCTCCGCGGACGATTCGGCGTCTACATTCCGCCGCTGACGGAGGAACTGGGTCTTTGCGAACTTGAGCACAACCCGAAGAACAATCGCATACGTGCCAAATCGGTCGCCTAACAGCATGCAGCGGACGGCAAACTACGCTGCTGCTGCATGCCTATCGTTAGGGGCTGAAGATTCAGGCAAGCTGAAAGAGCGGTAAGATATGAATCAACTTGAAAAAGACATCATTGATGCTTTTCGGCTCTATATCATCAGTGGACTTGTAAGCTTGGCTGATGACATTATCAGGGTTCACAATCCACATATGCTTTCATGTATTTTTGAAGGATTATTGCCTTCCAAGGATACCGAGGCACAGCGCGAATCTACCAAACATACGAGTTGGCCCCCAGCAAACATCATACCACTTATCGAGAGAGTGGGTAGCAGAACAGTATTAGAATATCTGGACAAGACAGTCCCTCTTTTCCGAGAGCAACTCCCCAAACAATTATTCATTCTTTTGATCACTGCTCTTGATTCTTTTTTGGACCGGAGAAACTTTACTGGAACTCTGGGTCAAAGATTTGGAGCCGTTCAAAGCAAAATTGTTGTTCCAGCACAGCTTGAGGCTGATTTACACGAAGTAATTCAACGAAGAAACGATACGGCACACGGCGGAGGTATTGTCAGTAATGATTACATCCAAGCGTCTAAATACAAAAAACTTACGAGTAGTTCTTGGGTCATCAAACACGGAATTCCCAGTACATCCGGAATACCACATAATTATAATCTGGAGTATTTGTACTGGGTTACTTCAACTATATACGAATTGGCAAAGATCGTACCATGATTTTGAAGTTGCGCCTAACAACGGCATGCAGCGGACGGCGCTGCGCCCCGCCGCTGACGCCGAACGGGAATAACATAAACGCAAATTAGATACTGACGGATACTCAAGAGAATGAAAGGAGCTATAAGTGTCAAATCTTGAAAGACTTGTAGACCAGGCTTTTTCTGACTTGAAGACGACATGCGGCGGGGTTCGGAATGACTATTTTGGACTCATCTTCCTCGAAAAAGAGCACGGGTTGCGCCGCGAGAAAGCAGTCAATCAGATTGCATTCGGTGGAAATGATTACGGAATTGATGGTTTTCATTTTGACAAAGACCGCAGAAATCTTTATTTATTTCAATTCAAGTTCACCACTTCACATGCTCAATTCAAAGAAAGCCTTCTTCGATTGATCGACAGCGGTCTTGAGGTCGCTTTCGTCAACCCGAATACTGATAATTCCAAAAACCAGATAATTACACAGCTTAGAAGCTGCATGGTAGAAAATCGCGCTCTGATTGATCAGGTGTGTATTCACTTTATTTTTCTTGGTGACCCAGCCGAGGCGGAACGAAGCCAAGTTCTTGATAAGCTTCGCGAAGATTTGGAGAACAAGAAATATCTCATTGATAAGTTTTTTGGAGAAAAGCAAGTTACTCTTGTTGTTGATTTCCGCTCGCTATCAGGCAAGGTCGGGGCCACGACTGACCAGAAAAAAACACATATTTATAATTTGCCAATAAAGAACATGTTTTCACAACCGGGACCGAACGGCGAGGTCATGCATGTGGGTTTCATTCGCCTCGTTGATTTGCACCGTATATTTAAAGACATGGGTAAACGATTTTTTGAGCGCAATATTCGTTACGGCTTGGGTTCTGGTGAAGCAGTAAATAGGGCTATTTCTCGCTCACTAAAGTCAATTGTATTGGACGGTAAAGAATTTCCTGAAGTCTTTGCGTTCAATCACAATGGTATCTCCCTCTTTGCGGAAAAGGTTGATCGTATAGATGGCACCTATCATATTGTTGCGCCAAGACTCTTGAACGGCGCACAGACTGTGACGACATTTGCGGATTTCTTCGAGTCGAATGCTGATAATTCCAAGCTGATAGAAAGAAAGGCTGTCGCCGAGTCTCTTTTCGTTCTATGCAAAATCATTACTGAAGCATCTCAGGCTTTTGTCACAACTGTCACAATCAATAACAACCGCCAGAATCCTGTTGAGCCTTGGAATCTTCATGCAAACGATATGATACAGCTACAGCTTCAGGATAAATTTAGGGAAGACCTTGGGATATTCTATGAGCGGCAGGAGAATGCCTTTCAGAATGTCGATATGGAAGAAGAAGGTATTACAGAAGCAAAGGCAATAGAACTTGTCAAACTTGCGCAGACCTACTTGATTGCCGACGGTAATATCCAAAGACTTTCGAATATGCGACAGGTATTCGAGGACGATAATATTTATAATCAAGTCTTTAACGAAAGGCGCTTGAAGGCGGATACCAGAGCTATTGTGCTTTGTTATAAAACGCAGTTCAGATTAAAACGGCTTATCAATGATATTCTTGACAAAGGCTATAATAAATATGCTTATGCTCCAAAAGCTCGCTTCCTTCTTTGGGCCTTACTGTGCCAAGGTGTTTTGAATGACGGCAACCTTCAGTCTTATTCAGATGAATATGGAAAAAACATGAGTATCGCTGTTGATTTTACTGATTACCTATCGGGCCTTGCAACGAAATACTGTCGATTCCTACTTGCGGAATTGGTCAAGAATGATAAGTACTCTGACAAATTTAGTCAGGGCAATTTCTCGTTCTTACGAACAAACCATGCATACGAATACTGCATGGAAATTGCCTATAAGAAGTGGAAATGGGTTCAAAAGAAGCTAACCAAATAAAAGCGGACTTAAAGACAAAATTATAAGGCAACGTACAACAAAGGCATCGAGAGGGACGAGGGATTAGCCGTCATTCTCATTTAACGGATAGCGGTGCAACTGATTGCTTTTCTGAATGAAATGTTAACGGTAGGTTACTGGAATGATCTAAACAGTGGGGAAGGTTGTCCTAAACCTATGGTAAAATCACGCCACTTCAAGAGAAGCAGGGGAGCGTGGCGATCAGGCCTTTTCTTCTTCAAAGGCGATATAGACGCGCCCTTCTTCGAATTTGACGGGATAGGCCTTCACCTTCCCTTCTCCTCCGGACAGGACACAGCCATTTTCCAGACTGATCTTCCAACTATGCAACGGGCAGAAGACCGCCTTTCCCGCGACAATTCCATCAGCCAGCGGCCCCTGTCTGTGCGGGCAGGCGTTATCGAGGGCAAACCAGCCTGCGGGAGAACGAAAGAGGGCGAGTTCCAGGTCTTTCCATCGAACCCGTCTTCCTTCGCCGAAGGGGATCGATTCTTCATCCGCAACATAAACCCATGTTGTGGAACTGCCCACCTTGTTCATAGAATAAGCGCCTCCCGATCTTTCGGCAGGACGTAGTTTTGAAACTGCATCGGGTGTTTCGGATTCTCCGACTCCACCTTCCAGGGATTTACCGCCTTTTCCTTGGCCTTCTTCAGGTGACTCAAGAGGCGTTCCTTCTCTTCCTTGGAAGCCAGCACCGTTTCTTTTCGGATCTTCTCCACGCCGACCCGCACCACAAAGTCGTAGGTGCGCTCTAAATACTCTCCATTCTCCCGATAATACTGAAAGAAAAGAAACGCCGATTCCAGCGCTTCTTCGGAAGTTTTTACCGTGCAGAGGATATCTGCCGCCCGCACGGCTTTCCCCGCGCCGCCGCCGATCACCACCTGCCAGCCTCCCTCAAAACCGACCATGCCGATATCTTTCACCGTCGCCTCGGCACAGTTTCTCGGACAACCGACCACCCCCATCTTCACTTTCGCAGGGGTGTAGAGACCTTCCAAGCTCTCCTCCAGCTTTATTCCCGTCGCGATCGAGTCCTGCGTGCCATATCGGCAGAAATCGGTGCCGACGCAGGTCTTGACCATCCTCACCGCTTTGGCATAGGCAAAGCCCGATGTCATGCCGAGGTCTTTCCAGATTTTTGGGAGGTCTTCTTTTTTCACCCCCAGGAGATCAAGCCGTTGAGAACCGGTTACTTTCACCATCGGGACATTGTATTTCTCCGCAACATCAGCGATTTTCCGCAACTCGGCAGGCGTGGTGACCCCACCGCGCATCCGGGGAACCACGGAAAAAGTTCCGTCCTTCTGAATGTTGGCGTGAACCCGGTCGTTGATAAAACGCTGGGCCCGGTCCTCTGCATGATCTCCCAACCAGACCTCGTCCACAAGAAAGGAGAGGGCCGGCTTGCAGTAAGCACACCCCACGCCGTTGCCATAGATATCGAGGATATGCCATACCTTTTTCAGACGCTGGGTCCGAATCATCCGGCGCAGCTCTTCTTTGGTGTAGGTAAAACAGGGGCACATCCCCCTTTTTTCCTCTTTGACGCTCCCTGTGACCGCCGTCAGGATATCCTTTACCAGCCCCGCGCACGTGCCGCAGCCGCTGGTTGCCTTGGTACAGGCCTTGACCTCCCCGACACTTTTGCAGTTTTTCCCCTGGATGGCCTCGATGATCTGCCCCTTGCTCACACCGATGCATCCGCAGATGGTGTCAGAATCGGGACGGGACATGACATCCGAAGCGGAGCCGGGCGCGTTGGAAGGTTTTTCAAAAAGAAGGTTATGGTTTTTGCGATCTACCTTCTTGCCGAGCCGGATGGTCTCTAAAAAGCGATTGGCATTCGAGGCATCGCCGATTAAAATAGAGCCGATCAGCCGGTCTTCCCGGAATATGAGTTTTTTATAAATACCGGCCAGGGGATCGGCGTAAAGGACCGCCTCGTCTTTCTCGCCATCCTCCTTAATATTGCCCGCCGAGAAGACTTCGATTCCCATCACCTTGAGCTTTGCCGCGGAGACAGAACCTTCGTAAACGGCCCCCTTGTTTCCTGTAATTGTAGCGGCCAAAACCTTCCCCTGGTCATAGAGAGGTGCCACCAATCCATAGACCACCCCCTTATGTTCCACGCACTCCCCGACGGCGAA
>SBBT01000156.1 GCA_005239595.1 Candidatus Troglogloeales bacterium
CGACCAAAACGACCCCATTTAATGGCCATCAGGCCGCCACATTTCTCACAGACGATGTCGGTTTCGATCTGTTGGCGTTTCACGTCTTTCATCTCGATCTGGGCCTTGTCGAAGTCTTTTCGGAATGGTTCGTAAAAGTTGCGAATGATCTCCACCCATTCCTTTTCTCCCCCTTCGATCCCGTCCAGTTCGTTTTCCATTCGGGCGGTAAACGCAACGTTCATGATATCCGGAAAATGTTCCACCAGAAGCGTGTTGACCGTTTTCCCCAGATCGGTTGGAGCAAAACGCCCTTTCGATTTTTCAACATATTTTCTCTCTTGAATCGTTGAGATAATGGAAGCGTAGGTGCTGGGGCGGCCGATGTCTTGTTCCTCGAGATCGCGGATCAACAAGGCCTCGTTATAACGGGGAGGAGGCTGGGTGAAATGCTGCTGATGATCGAGCGATTGCAGGATCAGGTTCTCCTGGGCGGCAAGCTCCGGGAGCCGTTTCTCTTCATCATCATCTTCTTCCCTACCCTCGATATAGACGATCGTAAAACCGGGAAATGTGATAACCGCTCCGTTTGCCCGAAAGAGGTAATTTCCCGCGGTAATATCCACCTGGGTGGCGTCGAAACGGGCAGGTGCCATGAGGCTCGCCACAAAACGGTTCCAGATCAGCCGATAGAGGAGATACTGATCTCTGGTCAGATCGTCCTTTAGCATTTCCGGTTCTCTTTGAACGTCGGTCGGACGGATCGCCTCATGTCCTTCCTGCGCCGCCTTTCTGCTTTTGTAGAAATGCGGGGTTTCGGGGATATAGCCTCGTCCATATCTCTGCTCGATCCACGCCCGTGTCTCCCTCTGAAAATCGGGCGAGATGCGCACAGAGTCGGTTCTCATGTAGGTGATCAATCCAACCAGGCCCTCTCGTTGTGTTTCGATTCCTTCGTAGAGTTGTTGCGCCAGCATCATGGTTTTCTTCGGTGTGAATGAGAGTTTTCGGACGGCCTCTTGCTGCAGCCTGCTTGTGATGAAGGGGGGAGCGGGGTACCGCCGTTTCTCCTTCTGTTCAACTTTTGAAACAGAAAAGGGTTTCGTCTGCAACGTTGCGACGATGGCTTCCGCCTCTTCCCTGTTGTGAATTTGGATCGGTTCGTTGTCGCGTTGAATGAGGCGGGCTATAAACGGTGCGGCTTGTGCCGACGAGGTCGGGAGGAGATGGGCCTCGACACTCCAGTATTCCGTGGGGACAAAGGCGAGCACCTCCTGTTCGCGTTCGCAAATTAAGCGGACGGCCACCGACTGAACCCGCCCCGCGGAAAGGCCGTAGCGGACCTTCTCCCACAGAAGGGGACTGATCTTATAGCCGACAATCCGGTCCATAATACGCCGCGCCTGCTGGGCATTGACTTTCTGCAGGTCAATCTCACCGGGCGATTGCATGGCCTCTTGGATTCCTTTCGCTGTGATCTCGTTAAAAAGGACGCGATAGACATGGGGAGATTTCAGTTCCTGCGCAATATGCCATGCGATGGCCTCCCCTTCCCGGTCAGGATCAGGGGCGAGATAAACCCGATCGGCATCCTTGGCCGCTTTCTTTATCTCTGATAGAATCTTTGCCTTTCCTTTAATCACGACATATTCCGGCGTAAAGCCCTGCTCGAGATCAATCCCGATCTTCGATTTTGGAAGATCCTTCACATGGCCGATGGAAGCCATGACTTTAAACTTTCGCCCGAGATATTTTGAAATGGTTTTCGCCTTGGAGGGGGACTCCACAATCACCAGCGATTGGGCAGACGGGCCTCTCCCCTCACGCTTTTTTGGGCCAGAGGCCTGCTCTTGATCGGTACGTGCCGGTTGGGTCCGACGCGGCTTTTTCGTCTCCTGCGGATCTTTGGAGGTGGTGTCCGGTTTCTTTCTAGCGGCCTTGGCCAACGGTTGCTCCATGACGAAACAGACGTTTCGTTGATTGTTTATATTTTAACAAAAAATTGCCCAGACATCTGACGCACCATCCCTTTTAATTCAAGCGAAAGGAGAATGCCGGAGACGGTGGCGGCTGGCCAATGACTCTCGTCGATGATTTGATCCATCTGTTTGGGTTCCCAGGAGAGCATCTGATACAGAACTTTCTCATCCCCTTCCAAGGTTGTCGTTTCCCTCTTGGCGGAAGATATTCCTTGCGGCGGCCTCATCTCGTCTTTTATCTCTTCTACGATATCCTCAACGCTGGTTGTAAGCTTTGCCCCCGATGAGATCAATTGGTGGGGGCCTCTGCTTGTCTCTGAAAAAATGAGACCTGGAACGGCAAAGACCTCCCTCCCCTGCTCCAAGGCGAGTCTTGCGGTGATCAGGGAGCCACTCCCTGAAGCTGCCTCTACCACGACGCATCCCAATGAAAGACCGCTAATGATCCGATTTCTCTGTGGAAAATGATGTGCCTCGGGTTCTGTTCCCATCGGGAGCTCGGAAAGAATGGCCCCGTTTTGGGCGATTTCGGAAAAAAGCCTTCGATGTTCAGGGGGATAAATTCGGTCTATCCCCGATCCCATGACGGCGATAGTCTTCCCCCCCGCGGCAAGGGCGGTGCGATGGGCAACGCCGTCAATTCCACGGGCAAATCCGCTTACAATGGTGAATCCCATTTCGGCGAGCCCCCTGCTGATCTTCTCTGCGACCGCCCGCCCATAGGGGGTGTTTTTCCGGGTTCCAACAACGGCAATGGGATAGATATTCAGCACCTTCCTGTCCCCCTTTACGTAGAGGAGGGGAGGAGGATCATAAATTGCGCTAAGGAGAGGCGGATAGTCTGGATCGTTCAGGGGAAGAAGGGAGATCTCTTCTTTTGCAATGATCTCTAATTCTCGATCAACCTCGTCAAAACCCTTGAAATCGTGTATCGCCTTGATGACATCTGTTGACATTCCCTCAACAGAAAGAAGGCGCGCCTTATCGGAAGAAAAAACAGCCTCCGGCGTTTTGAATGTCTCAATAAGCCGTTTATAGAGGACATTCCCAATCCCTGCGATATGTTTTAACGCAAGCCAATCCCGGTGTTGCTTCATGAGTGCCTCGTTCGATAAATAGCGGCCCATTATTCATAAAGCTTCAGAGGCAGTCAAGTTTTATAGGATTTTGGGGAACCGTATATAGGATAACGCCGTAGCGTGGGGTTTGAAGCGTTAAATCCTCTGGTTCCCAGAGGTGTTCTTCTCCAAAGATAAACCCGACCTCTTTGGCAATGTCAAACGATATTGTCCTTTCCTCCTCCGAGGTGTTGCTTAGCACTACGATTCCAGCTTGCGGTTTTAATAACTGATAGGCATGCAGGAAAATCTCTTTTGGCATCAGTTTTGATATGGGAAGCCCCCAGGCAAGGAGGGCCTCGATCGATACAAAGGGGTTAAGCAGGAAGGCAAGATGCAGCGGCTTCTGCCACGTCAAGAAATCGACAGGGTGATAATAGCCGTGCTCGATCTTTTTGGCAAAGTCGTAGCCATAATCTGCCCGGGTATGAAAATCTGTAAACCGGCGATAGGCGTCAATCTCAATGCCATGCACAACTGTTTGATATCCTAAAGATCGGAAATGCTGATCAATTACTGGCGCGAGGGCGAAATTCCTCGCTCCAATATCGGCAACAACCAAAGGTCCTAATGTTACTTGGGAGAGGGCGAGGTTCCAGTTAAAAAGATTCAAGAACTCCTTAAACTCACGCTGTATCTGGGCGTCAATCGCCTTAATCGGTTTTCCCCTGGGAAGGTTCCTTCCCCACCGGACTTGTGATCTAAGATAAAAGTCTATCGTGTTTCTGATGTTCTGGAATCTTTCTTTTAGACTCATCTCGCTGGATCTGGTTTTAAGTTTCATCGCTTCGTTCAGACGAATTTTTAGGCGCAAGAGACCGCTTCCTTACCATACTGGTATTGTAAATTATCGTTGTCTTTTTGTAAATTTCATGGTAGCTTCTTAATGGAAGCGTAGTATAAGGCTGGCATAGGGGAGGACTGAGGTGGATTTTGCGATATTCCTGGGTTTTCTTGTTTCTATGGGAGGAATGTTAGGAGGGCAGTATGTTGAAGGAGGGCACTGGCAAAGTCTTGTCCAGGTGACCGCTTTTATGATTGTGATCGGTGGTTGCGTCGGGGCCGTCATTGTTCAATACACACTTCCCCAGTTGATCGAAGGTATAAAAACCATATTGGGCGTGCTGAAGGCGGCACCCGATCACTCCGTTCATTTTCTGGAGCAGATACTTGAGTTTTCCAATGTGGTTCGAAAACAAGGTCTCCTGGCCCTGGAGAAACAGGTGAAAGAGGTCCACGATCCCTTTTTTAAGAAAGGCTTGCAATTGTTGATGGATGGAACCGAGTCGAGGACCCTACGTGAGATTCTTGAGGTAGAAATTGCGTTTGGCGAAGAACATGCTGAACTGGCGCCAAAGATATTGGATGCCGCCGGTGGTTATGCCCCGACGTTTGGGATTATCGGCGCCGTGCTCGGTCTGATTCACGTGATGGAAAACCTCTCTGACCCGAGCAAGATCGGGTCTGGAATCGCCGTGGCCTTCGTCGCGACGGTATATGGTCTGGTTTTTGCCAATCTGATCTGTCTCCCCTTGTCCAATAAACTTAAACTGCGATCAAAGTTGCATGGAATCAGCCAGCAGCTTGTGATTGAGGGATTATTGTCCATGGCGGCGGGGGAGAACCCGCGTTTAACCCAGGAGAAACTGGTCGGTTTCCTCTCCGAAACGCAGAAAAAAGTGATAGAAGCCAAGGTGGGCAAGAAGAAATAAGATGAAGAAGAAGAAACACCCTGAACATGAGAACCTGGAGAGGTGGCTGATCTCTTATGCGGACTTCATTACGCTTTTGTTCGCTTTTTTTGTCGTTCTCTGGTCTCTTAGAACCGATAATCCTATTTTTGTGAAAAAGGTGATTGAGGGGATTAAGGTTGCCTTCAAATTTCCAGTTTCCGAGATTTATGGCGCCCCTCCGATTCGCCTTGTCGGCCAGAAGGTGGGTCCCGATTTAATCGATGTCGATCTAACCGGTGTTACACTGATGAAAAAAATAGAGAAAATGATGACGGAACTTGATCCATCGAAGAATATCTCCGTGCATAAAGACCGTCGCGGTATTATTATCCGTGTCCCCGCCAGCATGGTCTTTGAGACGGGGAAGGCCGATATCTTGCCCGCGTTTAAGACGATTCTTGATAAGACCGGAAAGATGTTGACAGAAATTCCGAACTGGGTGCAATTCGAGGGGCATACCGACAACATTCCGATCAAAACCTCCCAGTTCCCCTCCAATTGGGAGCTTTCGACTGCCCGGGCATTGAGCATTCTTCGTTATTATGTCGAGCCGAAGATTCTTCCGCCGGATCGCCTTTCGATTGCGGGATACGGGGAGTATCTGCCGATCGCTCCCAACGATACCATCGAGGGAAGACAGCAGAATCGGCGTGTGGAGATTGTCATACTGACACCACAGCAATCGCCAAAATCTCCTGAAAAACCGAAGGTAGAGGAGCAAGGGGGGGCGAAGGCAACGGCATCTCCCGTCCAGCCAGCCCCACCTGCTTCAGC
>SBBT01000152.1 GCA_005239595.1 Candidatus Troglogloeales bacterium
CCCCTGCAGCCCTTTATCTTGCCGCGGCTGGCGTCGGCACCCTAGGGATCATCGATAACGACAGGGTCGATCTCTCCAACCTGCAACGCCAGATTTTACATACCACGCGAACGATCGATCATCCGAAAGTAGACTCCGCCCAAGAAACATTGTCCAGAATGAATCCTGACGTGAAAATCATCCCCCATTTTGGAAACCTTTCATCGGAAAATATCATTGATCTAATAAAGGCGTACGATCTTATTCTGGACGGCTCCGACAATTTCCCCACCCGCTTTCTGGTAAACGACGCCGCCTTCTTTCTTAAGAAAACCGTCATATCGGGAAGCATCTTTCGATTCGAAGGACAGGTTACAACCCTCAAACCGTATGGCCCGGATCCGAAACCTTGCTATCGATGTCTCTATCCAGAACCCCCGCCGGCAGGCATGGTTCCAAGCTGTCAAGAGGCCGGAATACTCGGCATACTCGCCGGAACTATCGGCGTCCTGCAAGCAGTGGAAACCCTAAAAGAGATATTAGGCATCGGAGACTCACTTGCGGGAAGGCTCCTGGTCTATGATGCCCTTGACATGAAATTCCAAAACATGAGGATTCCCAAAGATCCCAACTGTCCACTTTGCGGGGCAAACCCAAAAATCACACAGCTGCATGACAGCGACATCTCTTGTGCCTTGCCATCGCGATAAATAAAACAGGTCTGGACTTTCAGTGGAGTCGTTAGAATAGTGTCGAGCGTTGTTGCAGGGCCGCACGGACCTTTTCCCCCACCTTGTCCGGTGTGGCAGTTGATTTGATCAGCAATTCCACCGCCCCTAACTCAACGGCGCGGTTCATCTCTTGTTGCGTTCCTCTATCGGAGAGGATAAAGACAGGAATACCTCTAAGCTCCGAACGGGACTTTATAATGTGAAGGACCTTAAAGGCATCCATTCCATCCATCATTAAATCTAAAAGAATCGCATCCGGTCTTTCCTTGAGCAAAATCCTTAATCCCTCGATACCGTTTTTGGCAACCAGGACAGAGAATCCCTCCGATTGAAAATACTGCTGATACGCCTCCCGGTAGAAATAGGTGTCGTCAATAATGAGGATCTGATTTCTCCGGACATTGGGCCGTATCTGATGGGACGGAGAGGCCGCTTCCACATAGGCGCTGATACGCTTGGCCTCCTCCGGTTTCAATGTCAGAAAACGCACCCCCATCCCAATTCCCTCATCAACATAGATCACCTTCGCCTGGGTCTCAATCGGATAATGAATCAGATGAAACTTTAGGTTAATCACCGTATTGATCGGGTATGAAACCTGTGTTGAGATATAGACGCCAACAACACTCAAGTCCACCGCCTGTCCCGTGTGCTTACCGTCAATCTCCACCTGCTGCGAGGTTAATACCCTATTGCCCTTCCGCACTTGCACCCCCTAGTCGAATGATATGATAACGAGCCGTCCATTTGAGAGGGGAACGATAGCACAATGTCGTAGCGTCAAACAACCTTTTCCCCGCCCTCTGTTTACTTTTGCCTCTCGCGTTGTAGCTGCATCTGCCGCTTTACCACATAACGAATCACATGCTCCCGTTCCACTTCGGTTATACTGATTAAACGCACACCGATCTCATATCCCAAAAGAGAATCTTCTCCTGTGACGGCATTGCACCGAACCACCGCCCCGGTCACAATCATTTCGCGAAAAGGGATCACCGGCAAGATGAAATTAAATTCAAGCATCGTCTCTTCTTTATACGTTTCAGTCGTATAAAACAGGAAACCGTCGGCGCCAATATTCAGAATCGTCGCCTGATGAGGAAATCGTTCCGCGTCACTTTCCCGCAACATCAGCTTTACGATAAAACTCGTCTTCCAATCAAGCCAAAGCAACATATCCACCACTTCTGGATCAGTCTCTTCCGCATGTCTGTATAAATTTTCAGCGGCATCCATCAGGGGAAGCGAGGGAATCTGATAAATGGAGTCCTTCCGCTGGTTCAACCTTTTCTCGTGCTCCGCAAGAACCACCCGATAGATTACGGGACATTCGGTTAACACGCGAATCGACTCTCTTTGATCTCCCTGGTAAGACTCCATCACCCGCTATATCCCTTTTCTTTTTACTGATCCTTCTGATGCGTTCATCTTTCCATCTCTCATCAGGTAACAGTGGCAGGCGTCTCGATACGGTTTCTCCCCTTCTGCTTGGCCATATAAAGTGCCTTATCCACTCTATCAAAAAACTGATCCTGGGTCTGAATGCCCGCGGCCGGACAGCTGGACACCCCGATACTCACCGTCAGATGGATCGGTTCCCCTGCGTTGAAATCGGCATCCTCAACCATTTTCAGAATCCTGCGGGCTGCAGACAACGCCTGATCGAGATGCGTCTCCGGAAGAATAATGGCAAACTCTTCTCCCCCATATCGGGCTAGGACGTCAATTTCCCGAATCCCCTTTTTTAAAATTAATACCACCTCCTGAAGGACTTTGTCCCCAATAAGATGCCCGTAAATATCATTTACTTTCTTAAAATAATCAATATCGATCAGCATCATCGAGAGGGGGATCTTGTGGCGATTGGAGCGCCTAAATTCCCTCTGTAAGGCATCCATGAAAGCCCTCCGATTTAAAACCTCGGTTAAGCCATCTTTTACGGCAAGGTCCTCAACCTTACGGTACGTCTCTGCATTTCTAATTGCCAGTATCAGAGACGTCCGAAGCATGGAAAGAATCTGTAACTGATAATCGTCCACCCGCTTATGAGACGGTCGGATTAACCGCAACACTCCCAGCTTCTCTGTCGAGGACGCAAGGGAGAGAATAATCTCATTTTCCTCTTGAAGAATCACGGTATCAGGCTGAATCCGGTTTGACCTAAAAAACGTCGGCCCGCCACCCAACGCCTCCGAATAGAGGTTCTTTAAGGAAGGTGACTGGGAATCGTGCTCCGGAGAAATCCAGACACGGGATAGATCCCCAAGATAGAGACAACCGATATCATAGGGAATCACGCCGTTTAGGTTTTTCTCCAATGATTGAATCACCCCTTCTACATTGAGCGGCTCCGAGAGAGATTGGCTTAAGCCATTTAAGCGACTCAATTCGTTACCCCATAATTTTAACCGGTCTCGTTCTTCCTTTAGTTCTTGATTCGCTTCTTCAAGGTGGGCCGAAAGTTGTAATATGGCAAAAAGTCGCTCCCGGTTTTTTAAGCCCTGTCGGATCGTTTTCTTCATTCTGCTTAGCGAGAAGGGATTTTTTAAAAAATCAAAGACACCTGCGCGCAGGAAAGCAGCAGTTTCTTCGGGCTCAAGTGCCTCCCCCGTCAGAATGACACAAGCCGTTGGGTGGGTTAAACGAAGTCGCCTTAAGAACCTGTAGGTATTATGGAAAGAAACCTCTGTTATATCTGCGAGAACAACATCAATGATAATTTTTTCTACAGATTCTGGCAGCGTGTTCCATCTTAAAGAGGAGACTACATACCCCTCTTTCATAAGACAAGGGATTATTGTATCTGTCTTCGATTGGTCATAATGAATTAGGAGAATATAAGGCTGCACCGTTTTGATCTCTCGACGTGTTTAAATAGAGCAGTTTTAGTCCTATTGCTTGCAGATTAACCTTACTGAATGAAAAATTCAAGGGAGTGATTCTAGCAGGAAGGGTAAAACCTACACGTTTTTTGAGGAAATATCGCTGGAACGATCACCTTTCTTGACCGGTTGCGTGGCTGCGTCAAGCCTCTTTTTCGCTTCCAGAGAAACAGTAAGAAAGTCTTGTCCTGGCGATGTCGGTTCTTTCGGGTCTTTACCGCTTATGTTCTTTGATTTTAAAAGCTTCGGGTAGGTGCGCAAGACATTTTTAGCGTCGTAGGAACTTATTTCCATAAAAATACCACCGTATATATTACGACGCTAGTACTATCGGCATCTTTCTAGAAAAACTTTAGTTCAAAATAGATATTTTAGTACCCATTCGTTTTGTTGAAAACCGGATTAGCGTTCTATTTTTTCTCCAATTTCCCTTCCAGAAGCGCAAGATCCTCTGTCCCTCGCGTAATCATGGGATGGAGTTCATACTGAATAAGGTCGGCCAATGTAACCCAATCTCTTGCCTCAAAAGCAGAAACCATCGCCTGAAACACATTCAGAAACTCCTTTTGAGACAAAATATCGTCTCCAGAAATATCCGGCCGGTGAAGTCTGGCAAGACTATTGCGTAATTCGTCTCCAAATTCCATCAGCGCCTTCATATTTTCAATGTTGGTTGAAACCTTTGTAAATATCCCTCTCGATTGCTCCACCCGTAGCAATCGGGCGCACTCGTCCAAGTCTTTTTCCAGGGTTTTTATATGCTTTTGGCCTTCCTTGACAGCAGCAGAAATCGCCTCCAACAACGTGGGATGGTCTATGCTATCGGTCATCGTCCGTATCTCCTTTATCTCATGTTAAAGATGTTCCCATGCGCGTCAGCCATAGCGCCCCCTCATCTTACTAAGTAGCTTGTTTAATCTGTGGAGATAGGTATGTTCCTTGAGTATTCTCTCCCGCCCCCTCCTCGCAATCGCACCCCTCACCTTCGGATTATGGAGATAAAATTTCACCAACCCCGGGATCTCTTTCTTATGGTTGTAGGCGATTATCTCTTTCCCCACTTCAAACAACTCATCTAAAACCGGCTGATGGTCCGTAATCAGAAAACGTTCACAAACCGGGACATCAAAAACCCGTTGATTCACCGCTTCAAACATCTGAAAGTTCGTCGCGTTAAGATGAATGTCGCAGGCATTATAAAACAGAGGAGTCTCCATATAATAATGTAATTTCGGTTTGATTTTATATGCGTTTCCCAACAAGGTTGCCCACTCCCCATCCCCATGGACGGTCGGCCTAAATTGCTCAAGCGCCTTCACGCAAGAGAGACGGTAAAGGAGCGTTGCTTTCCAAAGGGTCGCCGCCTCTAAATCAACCATTTGCTCGACAGAGAAACCTTTGATCTCCCCTTTTTCATCCTCCGTAAGCGTTTTTAAGATCTCGGGAAACGTCATCCTCGTCTCAACCAAACGATCCGCCATCTTTTCGATAAGCGGATAAAGGGACGGAGAGACTCTATCAAGATACTTTCGCGTCGGAGCAACCATCGAATCTCCAACAAAAGCAACGTCCGCCGCATACCGTTTCATGTCCGATTTACTTAATTTTATCGGCTTGAACAACAACTCATCGGTCGCCATGGGCAGATAGGTCACCTCTTCAAAACCCATTTCTTCCAATTCTTTTGTATAAGACCGATCCCACATAAACAAAGAGACATAAGGC
>SBBT01000154.1 GCA_005239595.1 Candidatus Troglogloeales bacterium
AAAAAATTACGAGGGTTATAAAGTTTTTAGAATCTTAAAGTACACTTTATAAACTCTTTTTCATTCGATGAACCTATGACATGGTGCCTGTGGATAACTCATCACAATATAGGGTATGTCACCGTACTTTTAGATGCCAATCACCGTACTTTTAGATTCTAAATACCGTACTTTTAGATGCCAATCACCGTACTTTTAGATGCCAGAATGGTAATATCAGCCTTATTTGACGCGGCATTTATGATCCGGAAACATTTTAAAACTATCTAAAACTATTTAAAACGTTTGAAAAGGAAAGGCATAACGCAAAATTAAACATTCTATGAGCCAGAATAAAAAAAATATCGCCAAGGATCAGCCAACAACTACCTTAATTTCAAAATCAAAATATGAGTTTAACATGGCCGAATTTCCTTTTTGTTTGATCTCAAGCAATCGGTTTGGAAAGACCGAGATCAATAGTATTGCCTACGAGGATACCATCACTGGAAAGGATGGAGCGATTATTCCAAGAAAATGGGAAATATACCCATCGCGAAAGGATGGGTGGGGGAGTTCCCAGACAATAGGCCTTGTAACAGAACTAATGAAGATTTGTAAGGAGGAGGAGTTTGTCTCTCCAGTCGTTCGCTTTGGAAGCATTTCGAATCTAATTAAACGAATGGGGCTTAGCGACGGGACCAAGATATACAAGCGTATCCGAGGGGACTTGGATGCCCTTGTTGGTTATACCTTTAAGGCAAAAAATGCCTTTTGGGATAATGAAAAAAAAGCCTATGTTGATATGACTGGGCATTTTTTTGAAAGCGTTTATTACTACCACCGTGAGAGTGGCGGCCAAGAACCCTTACCATTTGCTAATATAAAAATTAGCGAACAGATTTGGGGGAGTATTAAGGCTAATGCCCTTATCACGATAGATACAGGCGATGTCTCTTTCCATTCATTTACACCAACCGAACAGCGTCTTGCTCTATATCTTACAAAGATGCTTCACGCATTCGTTGAGCATAGGAGAGACGTTGCCCTCCTTGGTAAGCAACTTCCCCTTTTGGGGAAGAGTTATAAAACCATAAAAACTCAGATTACCAGGGGATGCGATGGACTTATAAAAAAGGGGTTCCCTCTGCTTGCTAGTTTTCGTTACGAAAGGAATGCAACCGGGCGGGGAGAGAATATTATTTTTAGAAAAAACGTTGGTGTATTGCCACCCAATGAAACAATCAAAGGGGTCCCCGCCTCCATTCAAAGAGGGATTGATTTATTAGCTAAACAATATAGCCATATCACCTCCGACGAGGAGGCACGTGTTTACTGTCTTACGGAAGATATTCTCAAGGTCTGTGGTGATGGGCAAAGTCAAAGGGCCTATTCTATCATTGCTTCAAAGCTGCCCTCTGAAATTATCTATCGTATTCTTTCGGAAATCAGGCAAGAATACCCCGGGACATTTAAGGGGTCACGTGGATCCCTGTTCATTGTGAAGGCAAAACAAGAAGCGAGTCGGCTTGATATTGACCTTGGATTTAACTTTTCTTAGCTGTGATCTTGGTGCTCTTTATCGAGTTATGGGGTAGGGGATGGCCGATCCCGTGAACCTCTCCCTCTGTAGCCTACTGAAGACCATATACGAGAAACGGCCCTATCTTTAATTCTATAAGAAAACAGGAGGCCTCTGTGGGTAGTGGGGCTGATTTTGTGAGATCGTGGCTAGAAATGGCTTTTAATGCCGGTTTCTGGCGATATGAGGTTGTGGGTGTGTAATCGCTCTTTCGAATCTGCCCCCATTTTCGTCTAAACTTTGTCAAAATAAGCCTTAAAATGGGTGTAGCACTATGCAGAAAACGACCGATGTATAATTAGCATCTCAAAGTAATGTACACACTATACACCATTTGTGTGTTCATATTGCATTTATGGTTTTCTGTTTGCTATGATCCGGTTTCTAAGTTTTGGAGAGAATGGTGCCACGAATTATAGTTACGCTTTCACCGGAACTGACAGCCGAATTAAAAAATAGGGCTAAAAAAACGGGTCTGCCTGTCTCCGGGTATATTCGCCAGATCCTTCAAGACAAGTTTCATTCTAAAGATTCCCAAGACCAAGACAAGAAGGAGCAAGGACAAAAAGAGGTCCTTTTTGCCATTGAAGCCCTTATTCCTATTTTTGTAGAAGCCCTTGCTCAGACTTCTTCAAAGGTTCCACCAGAAGAGAGGATAGAGCGAGTTATAGCGATGTTACGCAAAAAGTGGAAGGCAGGGGTAGGGGGGGTAAGTAACAGAGAAGGGAAGTTATGATTGATACTAACCAAAACTCAGCAAAGGCTTTTAAGCGGTTTGAGATCTTCCTTTCGGATATTTAGATAGGAAAAGCGATAGAAATCCTGACTTCTGGAGTAGGGACTCATGATGTCAATTATGGCCTTAGGGAATCTGGGGGCGTCTGGGACTTCCGCCCGGCGTATTGCTCATTACTATGAAGAAAAAGCCTCTGACTATTATCTTAATGATAAAAACAGTCCATTGGAATGGATAGGGGATGGGGCAAAGGAGCTGGGGTTGGTTGGGGTTGCAAATAAGCAGGATTTTCGGATGGCTTTAGCTGGATATGCTGTGGGTAATCAGGTGCAAAATGCCGGTGCGGAGAACAGGCAGATGGGATGGGATGCTACTTTCTCTGCCCCTAAATCTGTTTCGGTTGCGTGGGCTTTGGCTGATCCTGATCACAAGGCTGCAATCGAACAGGCTCATAAAATGGCTGTGGGTGCCGCTATGGGTTATTTAGAGGATCAGGCAACGACTCGGCGAGGGAAGGAAGGAAAAGGGTCTGAGCCGGTTGCTCTGATTGCTGCGGCGGTGACGCATTATACCAGTCGGGCAGGGGATCCCCAGCTTCATACCCACGTTGTAATCCCGAATATTGGCTTAAGGCGTGATGGGACGGTTGGTACGATTCAGAGCCATCCATTTTATGAGACTCGACTTGCGGCTGGGAGCCTGTACCAGGCGGAGCTTGCTTATCGGATGAAGGAGCTGGGGTACGAGATAGAAAATGGGGCTAAGGGAACCTTTCGTCTGGCTAACGTGAATCTACCCTTGGAACAGACTTTTTCAAAGCGGGGAGGGCAGATTAAGGCGGTTGCCCTGGCAACAGAACGAGAGGGACTAAAAGCCCGAGATACTATTTCAGTCATAACACGACCTGTTAAGGTCAAAACCTCATTGGTGGAACGAGAGAGCCACTGGCTTGAAGAGGCAAAAGGGGTCCTTGTACAACCCGAACAGAATATGGATTTGAATCCGGATCGTAAACCCGATCTTTCTAGCCGTATTGCCGAGGCTGCGGCAAACATTACAGAAAGTAAATCGGTTTTCTTAGAGCATGACCTTATTCGTGAGACGGCCAAAGTTTCTTATGGGCTATATCCAGCAAAGGTAATAAGGGAGGGGATTGTTAATGCTCCATTACGAGACCGGGTTTTGATATTAAACAATGAACGGTATACAACACCCGAAATGATTACCGTTGAGCGATCTATGGCTGAGACCGCCAAGATGTTAGTTTCGGAGCATGGGTATCGTGTGAATTCGGATATAAAGAGGGGTGTTTCATTATCTGAAGAGCAGAAATCCGCCGTTTTGTCTGCCACCGGGGATTCGGCGCTCTCTGTGATACAGGGGAGGGCGGGGGTTGGAAAGACAACGAGTCTGGCCATTATTCATGATGCGTATAAACAAGCAGGGTATCGGGTAGAAGGGGTGACTCTATCTGGGCAGGCTGCAAAAGTCTTGAAAACAGATACTGGAATGGAAACCAGAACGATTGCCAGTTGGATGCAGCGGCACGAAATGAACCATAAAACCGTTCTTATTGTGGATGAAGCAGGAATGGTTGGATCTAAAATGACCCAACAAATTCTACAAGAGGCCCAGCGCACTCGGGCGAAGGTCATTTTAGTTGGGGATGAACGACAGCTACAGCCGATTGAAGCTGGGGGTGCGCTTCATGCTGTTGATCGAGTGCTGATCAATGAGAATGCGCAATATTCCAGCCAGATATTGACGATCCGGCGGCAGAAAGAGGCGTGGATGAGGGATACGGTAAGGGCTGCCGCGGAGGGGAAGATCGGTGATGCGCTTGATAACCTGCACAGGCATAAAAAGATACACGTGGACACAAATCCTATATCAGTCCGGGAGGTGCTGGTGGAAGATTTTCTCAAATCTGGGAAATTAGATCACGCTGTTGTTCTAACACACCGCAGATCGGATGCCCATAAGATCAATGTGGCGATCCGAGAGCGGCTTCAATCGAATGGACAAATAGGACCGAATGGTATTGAGTTTCATAATGGGCAGGAAAAGATCAGCCTTGCATCCGGCGATCGGGTAATCTTTGGCAGGAATGAGTACAAGCGATACGATATTCGGAATGGGGATAGGGGAGTGGTGATTGGTGTAGACGAGAAGACCAAGGAAGTTGCCATTCGATTTGATAATGGAGCCGAAAAGAAAATCGCGACGTCGGAATATGGGCATATTCATTATGGATGGGCAACGACAACCCATAAGGCGCAGGGATTGACCGTA
>SBBT01000016.1 GCA_005239595.1 Candidatus Troglogloeales bacterium
ATTCACACCGAGCGCTCCTATGTAGACTGGATCGTCCGATTCGTCCGGTTCCACAAGATGCAGTCCCGTGAAGACCTCTTGCCCGCCGAACAGAAGATCGAAGCGTTCCTGACCGACCTCGCCGACGGATCATGGAAGCGGTCCGGCTCCTGGTGAAGAACATCGATTATCAGATGAAGCAACTGACTGACCGTTCGTTCGGGCAAGGGCGACAAAGACCGGTTCACCACTTTTCCAGCCACCCTGACAGGTTCAGACAGGGAAAACTGGTGACAGGATTGGACTATGTCGAGCTGACCGGCTATGCGCATCCCTCGCAAGGAGGGTTACTCGAGTGAGATGAAACTTCCTATTTTCTTCCAAAGGGCCTTTTGATACACCAGATTGGCAACCGCCAGATCGAGAATAGCTAATCCGGTAGAATCAAAAAGGGTAATCTGTTTGTCATCCCCTCTCCCTGGCTTCTGTCCCGTGACGATCTCACCGAGGGAGGCATGAATGGCTCCTGGATCAATCATCCCGCGTGAAAGGGGAACATTGATCTCGCCGGAATGGGCAGCCTGGTTGACATCGTCCACCACAATCAGGGCCTTTTTTAAAATTTTTGGGTCTAATTCCTGTTTTCCAGGGGCATCTGCGCCAATGGCGTTAATATGGGTACCAGGTTGAATCCACTCGGAGCGGACGAGAGGGATCTTTGACGGCGTTGTGGTTACGACGATATCTACCGCGCATACCTGTGCTATTTCCTTCTCCGGTACGAACACGATATCATCATTTTGACGTTGCTCTGCGCAAAACTGCCTGGCTTCTTTATGACTCTTTCCGGCAACCCGAACGGTCTTAATCGGAAAGAGCGCCAACAGTCCCGAAAGCTGCGTCTTTGCTTGTCTTCCACAACCGATCAAACCGACAGTTGTGGCCTCCTTTCGCGCCAGATGCCTTGCGGCAACGGCCCCTGCCGCACCGGTTCGAATATCGGTCAGGGCGGTCGAGGAAATAAGGGCAAGCGGAGCACCCGTGTCGGGATCGGAAAGGAGTGTGACCGCCATCACGGCAGGGAGGTGGACGCGTGGATTATTAGGGTGTGAGTTGACCACTTTTACACAGGCGCGCTTCTTTAGCGGCCAATACGCCGGCATGATGCGAAGATCGCCCGCCTTAAAATGGAGATAGAGTTTGGAGGGCATTTGAATCTGCCCCTTGGCATAGGACATACATGCCTCTTCCACCGCATGGATCGCCTCTTTCATTGAGATTAAAGAAGCGATCTCTTTTTCACCTAGTGTTAGTAGCTTCATACAGGCGATTCCAATATCTACGAATACTTGTCTGTTATACCCAACATCCGGCTCTTTTGATAAGCCTTCTCCGCCTCTTCTCCCTTTCCAAGCTGTTTTAGAACATTTCCAAGGCTTTCTAAAATACGCGATTCTCCGGCACGGTCTCCAATGGCTCTTAAGGTTGCCAGGCTTTGCTGGTAGGCCGCCTCCGACTCTGCCCACCGGCCTTGACGTTGATACGCGTCGCCGAGATTTTTCAACGTTTCCCGTTCTGTAAACCGAATGCTAAGCGCATGTTCCGCGGATTTGTTTTGCTGGTAGGCAGCTTCTGCTTCCATCCGTTTTCTCTGTGTGCGATAGGCGTTGCCAAGGTTTCTTAAATTCGTTCCAAAACCAAGACGGTCCCCGAGTTCTTCTTGAATAGCGATCGCCTTCTGGTAGGTTGATTCTGCCTCTTTCCATCGTTTCTGAAGACGGTAAACGCTGCTTAAGTTATTGAGTATCTCGCGTTCCGAGAACCGGTTTCCAAACTCCCGGATGATCTCTAAGCTTTGTAAGTAGGTCGCCTCGGCCTCTGGCCACCGGCCTTCCCCCTCATAGACCATGCCGAGATCGCCGAGGCTGTAACCGACACCGAGCCTGTCTCCCAACGCCCCTTTGATTCTTAGGCATTCTTTGTACATCTGTTCTGCCTCTGTCCAACGGCCATGGAGCCGGTAGACGTTCCCCAAACTTCCAAGTGTCCGCCCTTCTCCGAGGTGATCTTCCAACTCTCGCGCGATGGTCAGACGCTGGTGATACAGCTCTTCCGCCTCTTCCCACCGTCCCTGGAGCCCATAGACATCGGCCAGTTGTCCCATCGCATACCCCTCTCCATATCTGTCGCCGATCCTTTGTTGAATGGCCAGGCCCTGCTTTGCGGTTGTCTCAGCCTCTGCCCATCGGCCCTGTGCCTGGTAGACGACACCGAGATCATGGAGGGAACGCGCTTCCGCGCGCTGATCCCCTGAAGCGCGGGTGCCGGCAAGGGCCTGTTTATAGAGGTATTCCGCGTCGGACCAATAGCCGCGCACTGTCCAGAAATAGAAGAGATGATAAGAGAGATCCGACACCAGTGCCCACTCTCCCGCCGCAAACGCGATTTCAGCGCAGGCAAGCAGATTTCGCCACTCTGCCTCAATCCAATCGAGGGCGGCCACAATAACCATCGGGAGGACGGCATTCGGCTCGGTTTTTTCGAGTTTTCCGATGGCCAGCCTTATGACGGAACGGGCAGCTTCAACGCACCCGCTTCCAGCATGCTCGATTGCAAACCGTCGTATGATGGGGTTCATGGTATAATATCCCCCCGTCGCCCGACACAAAAACCCTTTGGTCAACTCTTCCGCGAGAGGGGCCCACTCCCCGTTCGGGGTAAACGCTGTCATCAGTTCATCGTCGGCGCCATTTGGAAGAACGGCAAGGCGCAAGAGGAGTTCCTGCGCGGGAGGGGTAAGGGCGTCATAAGAGAGCGCAAAACAGGCCAGAATATTTTTGTACCAAGGTGGTATATTAGCCCCCTTCTTTATCACATCGTCTATCTGTTTTTGCAGCGCTTGAAGCAGCAAAAGCGGTTTTTCTATGCGCGCCGCGAGGAGTTCGATGGCAAGCGGGGCGCCTGCCACGGTATTGCATAGCTGCTCGATCGTCTGTAGTTCCGACACGCTCCATCCCCTTGCGGAGGCCCGTTTAATCAGCATCGCCACCGCTTGATCCTGCGGCAGCGGCGGGACATCAATCACCTCGCCTTGCAGGTCGGGAGGAATCACATGGGTTGTGATTAAAATACAGGCGAAATTTCGGATGTCTGACAGCCAGCGCAAAAGACGTGCGTCGCCCGCAATCGCATTAAAACTGTCAAAAACCACCAACGCGTCATGCTCTCTTAGGTATTTTACAACGCGATCATTGCATCGGTTGATCGGCTCTCTCTCCATCCGGTCTCCGAAAAAAACATTTGCGATCTGTCGCAGCGACTCATCTCGCCCGAACTTCAACTCGCAATTGAGCCAGGCAATCCCATCACGGAAAACTCCTTTCGTATGGGCGGCCGCAAGGGCAAGCGCCGTCTTTCCAACCCCTTCTTCCCCCTTTAAGATGGTGATCCGTCCCGCCTGAAGGTGTTCACGAACCTCCGCCAGCAACTCCGCGCGTCCGAGGAGGAGATCGGGCGGAGGGGGGAGATTGTTCGGTGCAAACGCGGCATCCCTTAAATGTTGCGGCTTTCTGTTGGTGTAAAGAAGCTCAAAAATCGGCACAGGGAGGTCGTTATTGAGGCCTTTTAAGGTGATCTCGCTATGACGATGCAGTTTTACATCGGCCAGATGGGCCGCATCTATCAGCGCCGCCGTTGCCCCCGGCAGGACAATTTGCCCCCCATTGGCGATTTCGGAAAGCAAGGCTGCGTAGTGACGATAGCTGTTATGGTAGGAGGCCTCGCTTTCCGGCAGCTTTGCTGAATAAATCCCAATCTTCACTTGAAGGGGCCCGATGGGGGTTACAATTGCATCGTGCGTATGGCTGGTTTGAACGGCAACCGCCCACTGCAGGGCGGGAATGATGCCATCAAACATCACGAAGAACGTATTGCCCTCAGCAGCAAGCTCGCGCCCCTGGTGTCTCGCTAAGAGTTCACGAACGCGGGAGCGATGCGGCGTTAAAAGGTATTCCTCAAAATAGTCTTCACGTTCCATCGCACGGGCGCCAGGCAACTGTGACTTTATTGCCGTGACCGTGGCCAGTTCCGTGAAGGCCAGGGTGATCATCTTAGGAGCCGCTTCACCGTCCGCCTCGGATAAAGGAAGCGGGACCTCCGCGGTTTCGAGCGGAAAGGGGGGATCAGATCCAACGGGAGGAGGGGACTCTTTGATGAAAAAACGGCTTAGGGCTTCGTAAATAAGCTTAAAGAGAAGCTTTAAATCGGTAAGAAAAGAATCCAACATTAAGACGCCTATCGCGTTTATCCTTATTTTTTAAGGACATTTTAGAGAATAAACCCGAGGGCAAGAAAGATCAAGGGAAAATAGACTTTAAACCCTACTGGCTCTCTGAAATCCCGCGCCTCCTGCATGCCTCCAATATGCTCCGGAGTTTCTCGGCAGGTTGTAGTCGTGTAAGCTTGTTCTGTGCTATCTTCGCTTTGGCGGTGATTTTTCCCTCCTTCTGGTTAGGTTGTTTTGGAACAGCTATATAAAGAGGATCCTATGCTTAGACTAGGGCCATTGCCTCTGGGAAACGGTCCCAGGATCGTCGTTGGTTTTAGCGATACAGCTTCCGATATCCTTCTTAAAGAAACGGATAAAAACGGGCTCGATATCGCTGAGCTTAGAATAGACCAATACGCCTCTTTCACAGCCGGGCATGTTCTTCAAGAAGCCAGGCGGGTCGGACACTATTTCCCCACGATAGCAACCATTCGATTAAAGCGTGAAGGAGGAAATTGGGACCTGCCGGAGGCAAAGCGATGGACGCTCTTGAAAAAGATTCTCCCGGAGGTCTGTGCTGTTGATATTGAACTCTCCGCGGAGTCCATTCTTCCGGATGTGGTAGAAAGCGCGCATGCGGCCCAGAAATTGGTGCTCATCTCGCATCACAACTTTGATCAGACCCCCGCTTTAACCGAATTGAATAAGATTGCCGAAAGGGCCAAATCATCAGGCGCGGATATTGTCAAAGTTGCAGCGTTTGCCCGAAATCAGGGAGATATTTTAACGCTGGCTGAGTTCACCCTTGCCAATAGGGCAAAAAACCTTGTCACTATCGCCATGGGTCCTTTAGGTATGATTTCAAGGGTCTTTTTCCCGGCCCTCGGTTCAATACTGACCTACGCCTATTTAGAGAGGCCGATGGCCCCTGGACAGATCGATTACGTTGAGACGTTCAACTGGTTAAAAAGGTTTTACCCCGAATTTCACCAGGAAAAGCCTGAAAAACGGGCCGGCTGCTGAATTGTAAAAACTTGGATTTAACCCATCGGACAAGGTGCATTAGGATCCAAGAGTTTGTGGTCCATCCAAAAACAGGATTTAGCCTGGAAGTCGGCGCTCCGACCGCATCTCTTTTCCCTCCTTATCTGAGGAGAGAAATTCCCAATACCCACAGATGAAGATTATTAAAGAAGCGTGATGAAAAGTTAATCGTGCAGTTTATCGGAGATGTTTTTGAAAATGGAGGGATGTCCTGGAACGAAGATAGGTATGCAGGAACGCGGCCGAGTAATGCCCGGTTGGGAGAAAGATCAGTTTGGGGCGTCCGGCTGCCTCCCAGAAGGTTTTTGCAAATATCCTCTGAATCACCCGATCAAAGTAACCGTTGATCATCAAGATGCGCGTTGGGTCTAACCGATTGGCATAGGTGAGGGGGTCAATCGGTCTAAATACCTCGGCGGCGGCCTTTCTAAATTGGTCTGCATCCATCGCTTCACGCGCGATCACCCGCTGACGAAACTTCATCAAGGAGTTCTCTTTTGATCTGTCAATAATACCCGCAAGATCGCCTCCACCCAGGATCAAGACGCCTGTTTTGATCCGGCTGTCAGCCGCCATGACCACGCTGGCCGTGATCGCCCCCAGGCTGATCCCCAGGATACCAAGGCGATTGGGATCGACCTCTTCCCGGGCCATGAGCCAATCAACCCCGCGTCGAACGTCAATAATATAATGCCGTATAATCTGCGTGGCTCCCGCCAGTGTCTGTTCGGGATCGTCCAGAAAAGTTTTCGTGCTCTCATATCGGAGAATTGCATACCCTTCCATGGCAAGATGGATTGCAAAATCTTCCGTATAGTGATCGCCCTGTGTGATCGGAAGGACGACAATCGCCGGATGCGGGCCATCGCCGTTTGGCCGGTAATAATAGAGTTCAGACACCTCCCGCTTCAAACCTCCCTTCCATGAAAGGGGAAGGGTCAGCTTTAGAACCTGATAGCGGCCAAAGTCTTTTTGCTCCTGAATCGGCTGCCACGCAGCGTCTCGGCTGTAGTGAAAATAGGCGATTTCCTCCTCGTGAACCCCATTTTGGGAAATAGATATTTCCGCCTTATGAGAAAAACAGCCCGATAGGGCGATTGCCAGGATGAGCGACAGTAAATGGCCTGGATGGAAAATCTTCACTTTACTCCCCCATGCACGAGGCTTTCCATTAATGTAAAACTCACTTCCTTGATATAGCGATCCATATGGGGACCGTTGAATGACATAAAGGACTCATAGAATCCTAAAGTATAATACCGATTCGGTATGATATATCCGATGTAGTCGTTCGCAAATCCGATGATGACGGCGTGCAGGCCCAACGATTCGGCATGCTGTTTTATTTCAATACCAATCTCGGAGCTTAAATCTCCCGGGATTCCCACAAGGAGGAGATCGCCTAAGCGAATGGCCTGGAGGATTGTCTTCGAATCCAGGAGAAGGCGGCCGAGGGGAGAGGCCAGCCGTTGCCGTTTTCCGATTTTGATCTGCGGCGGTGGAAGATGCACCTCGGCCAGTCGATATCCGATAATCATCCGCCCCTGATAAGGGATTTCTCTTACGGCAAGAAGCGCCCTATCGGCGAGGGCATCCCCCATCGCCTGGGCCTTTGAAAAGGCCTCTCCTTCAATCGGCGGGCGGGGGCCCATATCCCCCACCGAGCCGGCGGTGTAAAGGGCGATCACGTTGGCGCCCCGCTCTAGTTTTTCTTCAATCACCCCTGGAAAATCTCCAGAAACAAGAAAATTCCTGGCATTCAGGATGGTGGGGTGGGCCGAAAAATTGACGAGATAGATCGTCTGGTTGGCGGTCGTAAACAGGAAGGTGTCAAGGGCAGGATCGGTTGGACCGTTTTTAATCATCCGATTGCGAATAAAACCGGGAGCGGAGACCCTTGCAAAGGCCATTTGGGCGGGGGACATCTTTTGATAGGCGGATTTAGCCGCCATTGCCATCCGATGGGCCGTCTCCCTGAAAACCTGCGGGTCATAAGGGCCAGTCGCCAGTGTCTCTAACCGTTTTCGACCGATCCCGCCCGATCCGGAATGAGTATGGCTGGCAGAGATCATCAAAGCCTCCGGAGAGATGGGAATATGTTGAGAAATCTCCGTATAGACGGCCTGGCGCATTTCGTTGGTAATAGCGAGCAGATCGTTCGCGATGATCATGACCGTCTGGTCGCCGTTGCCAATGGCCAGGGCCCTTGTATAAATCCGATCATGAACGCCGGTTGCGCCACGTCCTTTGCGGCTTCCATAACCCGCAAGCGGCGTTCCGATAGGGGGTGTAATATCGACGCGCGCTGCCCCGGCCAAGAAAGGAAGGGGTGTTCCCTCAAGGGGGACGATGCGGGCCAGCGACGACTTGGTGGTATGGTAGGCCCGTTGGTTTTCAAGAGGCGCCGTATCAATCGAAAGACATCCGGCAAGCAGGCATAAGGAGAAAAAACAAAGGTTACTTCGCATGTTCCTGCCTCAATAATTGAATAACGGCATCGGAGATGAGCGGCGCGGCCTTCGGCCCCACCGACATGCTCTCTTCATAGTGATCGGAATCGCCGCACCGATCGGTTCCATAACGGGGAGTCGGTTCCAAAACAGGCGGGACAAAGTCATTGGCCGGAACAATATAGCCGAGTTCGTCATTCCCAAGTCCGATGATGAATTTGTATTTCGCCCGCATCGCTTCCTTGATAACCGGCTCTGTCGGCGTTCCGGGATTGGCCGCGGCAATCCGTTCTCGCCCCTCCGGATGAAGTTTAAGCTTGCGTTGACTGACCTGCCAACAGGTGGCGCCGTCGCCTAAATATCCCCCAATGGCGATTTCAGGAAAGAGCTCTCCTGGAATTGTGACCAATTGCGCAACCAGATGATCGGAGTAAAAACTCACCAGGCCGACTTCCGTGAACAAATCTTCCCCTTCAAGACCGGCCAAACTACCGTTTGTGTAGGTTCCCCTCTGGATAATCCCCCTTGCAATCAGGAACTTAAACAATGGATTCTCAAGGGGAATAAAAAACCGCCTCCTTGCAATACCGATTTTCCTGATCGGAGCTTCTTCCCGATCGTTTAAACCCTGTAAGACGGAAGCCGCTACAATTTCTCCGATTCTTCTGGAAAGATCCCACGATCGTTGTGGGATGATATCTCCCACTTCATCTTTTACGGTCAGTCTTAACGTGCTCAACAATCCGCCGACGGCCCCGCTAAAATAGAGAGTAGTCCCTCCTCGCCCTTTCCACCTTTTCCCGTTAACCGTAAAACCTCCCTTTTCTATTCCTTGCCGGATATAGTGTGGAAAATCAGAGGTGATCAGAGACGCGGCGCCACCGAGCGTCTCCGGATGGGGCGTCCAGTTGACCACGGTGGAAATGGCGCCGCCTTTTTCATGATCCACCGCCATCACGACGACGTTAGAATCAATGACAATCGGATCGCGCAGGTCGTTTATCAGATGTCCAAACTGGCGAATAGGTTCCGTGGAGACGAACGTGATACGGGCAGGCGCCAGCCGTTGGCTCGCTTCTCTAAGGGCTGATTCTGATTGTTTCAGGATGTGTTGGATAAAACGCGGGTCTTTTCCATCTGTCAGACGATTGGGACCCCATAGGCCGAGGCTATCGGGGCCTCCGTGGGTATGCGTGCTGGCTACAACCAGGTGGTCGATGTTCAGATCAGCCACGCTAAGCCGGATTTCCTCAACCTGTGTGTAAAAAAGTCCGATCAGATCTAGCGCCAGGAAACCAACGCGGGTTTGTCCATGTTGGATAATCAATGCCCGCGCCCAAAGGGGATCGTGCACGCCAGTGGCGGTATAGTACGATTCCTTGTGATGAAAGCCGGCAAGGTACGGTCCGTCCCACTTGCCGTTGCCATTGGTATCGTCAAATGGATCGGACGGCCTATCCGGCCAGCCGGGATCCGGCGCATCATAGCGGCCGTTGTGGTTGACATCGCGATACGGCTCTTCCCACAGTTTTCCTGCTGCATCGACCGGCGTAATGGTGTATGCGGCGGCGCCCGCCATTAAGGTGGCATCTGGCTCGGAAGCAGCAACATCCCTTCCGATCAGGATAAACGCCAACAACAAAAGAATGACCATCCCTTCCTCCTCATTTTTATTATACACAACGGGAGCATTACCAGATGTAAATCGGGTTGGAAAAAATCCAGGGCCGTCGCCGGTGTTGGATTTGAAGAAAAACCTCGGCACGATAGACGCCTGGCCCCGCTACCGGGTAGGTCAAGAAGGCGCATCTGCATTGAAAAATTCGTTTGCCGTCTTTGATCAAGGCGATCAGCCCTTCCTGCGGAGACTGCACGGTAAGCGTCTGCCCCGGCGTAAAGTCAATCGACTCTCCCATTATCGCCTCTTTTCCATCAGAAGTGGCAGAAAAGAGGAATCCGGCGGGGTCGGCTAGGAGATCAAAGGCGACATAGGCATGACCCGACTGTAGGGCAGCCAGGAGAGAGGTCTCTGACAACGTATCTGCCAGAAGATGTGTGGAGACGAACCGAAAGCTCGTCGCGTAGGGATCTAGCTGGCGCCCAAGGACCCTGGTATTCTGATGGGCATCGTTTCCGGCAATGCCGACGATTTTTCTTCTCTTTTGTAGCCGATCCCAAAGGGCAAGATGGGCCTCGGGATAGTCCTGTATCGACAGAAACACCTGTTCGGCATATTTTTTATGCGAATAGAGGATATCGAAAAAAAGTTTTGGATAAAACCATTTCTTATCAAGGACATCATCTAAAACATCATAAATCTCCATCCCCGTGATGGTATCCAGATCCAGCGCATCTTCTTGCCTGGGATGTGCTACAAAGGTGATTGCCCCCTGCTGTCTGATCGTATCAAGCGTCTCCTTGAGAGATAAAGCGCTCGGATCAAAATAGGAAGAGAGGCCGATCGCCAACAGGGACGTACAGGGACGGCGGCTGCACGACGGCAGGCTGATTTCCATCCCCTGGATGACCAGAATGCCGTCATGAATACCCCCAAATCTCTTTTTAAAAATGTCGGGGTTTTGGTGATCGGTCATCACGACAAAATGAAGCCCTGCTATTTTAGCCGCCTGAACAATCTCTTCTTTTGTCCCCTGGCTGTCATGAGAAAGAAAAGAGTGGACATGGACGGCCCCGCGATAATCGTAAAGGCCCGGTGGAAGAGGTAAGAGACGCCGTAGCGATTGGACCTGTTGTAGCTCCATCTTAAGTGACTCCAAGGCGTGATGGGAAGTGCAGCCAAGGAGAGAAAAACAAAGTAGAATCGATCCAACAATGGAGAGACGCTTTCCCATGAATTTCAGTCTATCATGGAAACGGGCAACCAGATTAGGTTGCTGAAAAGATCAGGCAGTTCGCGGCTTTTCGGTACGGATGGATAATGTTCTCTGGAAGTAATCGATGATCGCATCGGCCTTGATCCGCTCTTTCTGGTCATTGCGGCGATGCTTGATCTCAATGACCCCTTCCTTCAGATTCTTCTCCCCGATGATGATTTGATAGGGGAGGCCCAAGAGATCGGCATCGTTAAACTTGACGCCCGCACGCTCCTTCCGATCATCCAAGAGGGCTTCGATCCCCTGCTGCGATAATGTGGTGTAGATCGCCTCTGCCATCTTGGTAACCGCTTCGGACTGATCTTGCACCGGAATGATATGGACGGTAAAAGGGGCAATCGTCTCCGGCCAGATCATTCCATGCGCGTCATGGTGCTGTTCAATCACGGCGGCCATGATCCGGGAAACGCCGATTCCATAACAGCCCATCACCATGAGTTGCTCTTTTCCCTCCGGATCCAGATAGGTCACGTGCATCGCCTGGCTGTATTTGGTGCCGAGCATGAAGACATGGCCTACTTCGATGCCGCGGTCAATGGAGAGGGGAGTACTGCATTGAGGACAGGGATCACCGACTACCACGTTTCTCAAGTCGGAAAATTGCCCTACGAAAAAATCCTGCATCGGTTTGGCGTGGATATAGTGGGCATCTTTTTGGTTTGCGCCAATCACACAATCGGACATCTCTTTCACGGAAAGATCCCCGATGATCTCCACCCCTTTTAAGCCGACCGGCCCGGAGAAACCGGAAGGACCCCCCGTTAGAGCCTCCACGGTTTTTGTATCGGCCAGGATTAGATCCGTAGCCGAGAGGAACCGCTTCAGTTTGATCTCGTTGACCTGATGATCGCCACGAATGAGGACGGCTATCGGTTTGCCATCGGCGACGAAAATAAGGGTCTTTACCAGCTGTTGCGGGGAGACCGACAAAAACGCGCTTACCTCTTCGACCGACTTCTTCCCGGGCGTTGTTACTTTTTCCATCTGATTTTCCTGGCCCACGACCGGCGGCATCCCCTTAGCCTCGGCGCGCTCCACGTTGGCAGCATAATGACCAGACGGACAGAAGACAATCCCCTCCTCCCCCGTTTGGGCAAGGGCCATAAATTCGTGCGAAGAGGAACCGCCGATCAATCCGGTGTCGGCCTCGACGGCGCGAAAAGAGAGCCCGACACGTTCAAAGATGCGGTGATAGGCGTCATACATCTTTCGATAGTTTTCCATGGCGGAGGCCGCATCCCGATCGAAACTGTAGGCGTCCTTCATGATAAATTCCCGCCCCCGTATCAGGCCGAATCGGGGTCGAATTTCATCGCGGAACTTGGTTTGAATCTGGTAGAGATTGAGCGGAAGCTGACGATACGATTTGACCTCGCGGCGAACCAGGTCGGTAATCACCTCTTCATGGGTGGGCCCCAAACAAAAATCGCGGTCATGGCGGTCTTTAAGACGGACCAACTCCCTGCCATACTGTTTCCATCGGCCGGTCTCCTCCCAAAGTTCGGCAGGCTGAAGCGCGGGGAGCAACAACTCCTGTGCGCCAGCCCTATTCATCTCCTCTCGGACGATCGTCTTGATTTTAGAGAGGGCCCGAAGGGCGACGGGAAGATAGGTGTAGATACCGGCAGAAAGTTTTCGGATCAAGCCTCCCCGCATCATCAGGCGGAAGCTGATAATCTCCGCCTCGGCGGGATCGTTATGAAGGGTGGGAAGCAGAAGCCGGGATTGCCGCATTTTTTTCTCGACGTTCTTTCAAGAGTTGTTCAACCTCCTCCATCAGAACCGATTCGAGCTCTTCGGAAGGGACCTTTCGGATGATCTCGCCGTGACGGAAGAGAAGCCCAACGCCGCGCCCTCCCGCGATGCCGATATCGGCCTCTTTCCCCTCGCCGATTCCATTCACTACGCAGCCTAAGATCGAGATGTTAATCGGTTCGGTGACATGGCCCAATTTTGCCTCGATATTTGCGGCAAGCTTAAAGACATCAATCTCCAGCCGGCCGCAGGTGGGACAGGCGATAACATTGATCCCGCGGCTCCGGATGTTGAGCGCTTTTAAGATTTCGTAGCCGACCCTGACCTCTTCCACCGGATCGGCGGCAAGCGAGACCCGAATGGTATCTCCGATTCCCTCGGAGAGGAGAATGCCGAGCCCCACGGCCGATTTCACCGATCCGGTGGCAACCGTGCCTGCCTCCGTGATGCCAAGATGGAGCGGATAATCCGACTGTCGGGAAAAAAGCCGATAGGCCGACACGGCTAACCCGACGTGCGAGGCTTTGAGCGAGACCTTCGTGTCGTAAAAACCGAGCGATTCTAGAATATCGATATGGCGCATGGCCGATTCCACCATCGCCTCGGCCGTCGGATAGCCGTATCGCTCTAAAAGTTCCCGCTCGAGCGAGCCGGCATTGACCCCAATTCGAATCGGCACACCACGATCGCTGGCCTCTTTGACAACCCGCTCGACCCTCTCGCGCGATCCGATGTTGCCCGGGTTCAGCCGAAGACAGTCCACACCCGCCTTAAGGGCTATCAAGGCGAGATGATAATCAAAGTGGACATCGGCAATGAGGGGAATTTCGATCTGGGATCGAATGGCAGGAAGGGCCTCGGCCGATTCGGTATCGGGGACGGCTACACGAATAATTTCGCAGCCTGCCGTCTCAAGGCGCCGAATCTCGGCGACCGTTGCGGCGACATCACGCGTGTCCGTCGTCGTCATTGACTGAACAACCACCGGCGCGTCGCCGCCGATCCTGACCGATCCGACCGATATCTGTCTTGTCTTCCTTCGGGTGATCATCATCTTGTCCGGCCTATGCCTGGTTTACGAAGAAACGCATAATATCGTTGTAAAATGCAAAAACCATCAGTGAAATAATAAAAAAGAGGCCGACCTGTTGTGCCAGCTCTTTTGTTTTTACACTGATCGGGTGGCCGATGATTGCCTCAATGATAAAAAGAAAGAGATGACCGCCGTCGAGAACAGGAATTGGCAAGAGATTAATAATTCCTAAATTGATACTAAGGAGCGCGATAAAAAGGAGCACACTCAACATCCCTTCCGAGGCTTGTTTTCCAGCCATCTGCGCGATCAGGATGGGGCCACCGATGTTGTCGGATGAAATCTTTCCTAAAATAAGTTTAACTATTCCGATGAGGTTTACCTCGATCATTTCCACCGTCCGCTTGACTCCCATAATGGTGGCGGTGAACGGATCATACCGTTGGACAACGTGTGTCCCTTTTGGAAGAATGCCGATCACCCAGAGGGATTGCTCATCTCCGAAAACATCCTTTATCTCTTTTTTGGTAGGCGTAATGGTAAGATTCACGCGACGGCCAGCGCGATCCACAGCCACGTGAAGCGCCTGTCCCCCATGTTTCTGAAGCGCCTCTCTGATCTCTTCCCATAGAGAAATGGTCTCTCCCTCAATCCCGACGATCTTATCTCCCCCTTTGAGTCCCCCCTGAAATGCGGCCGAATCCGCCTGAACTTCTCCCACATCCGATGTGAGTGATGGGACCCCCGACAGGAAGACGCCAATAAAGATGACTAAGGCAAGCAACAGATTAAACAGAGGGCCTGCTATCACAATCGCAGCCTTTTTCTTAAAAGGCTGGGACAAGAAGGCTTTGTCTTGCATATCCTGGGCGACTTCCTCTTTTGGGTCGTCTCCCAAAAGACGGACATACCCTCCCAGTGGAACAATGGAGATGCAATATTCCGTGGGTCCCCATTTCCGGGAGACAAGCTTTGGGCCAAATCCGAGGGAGAACGTCTGAACCTGAACGCCGCAATACCTGGCTACGATATAATGGCCAAACTCATGGATAAAAACCAGAACCCCCAATACAATCAAAAACGTAATAACGGAAGTCATATAGGACTATCCTCCTTAAATATTAAGTAGCACATTTTTTTACCCATCCCTCGGCTTCCATGCGGGCCCAGTGATCGGCAGATAATACTTCATCGAGCGTGTTGACCGGCGAGAGTATGTGGGCCTCCATGGTTTTTCTGACAATGTCATAAATTTTATGGAAGCCGATGCGCTCGTTTAGAAACGCCGTAACGGCTATCTCGTTGGCCGCGTTTAACACGGAAGGAAGGGTTCCGCCCGTCTTAAGCGCCTCCCGTGCGCAGGCGAGAAGAGGAAAGGCGGCAGGATCAACCCGTTCAAACGTCAGCGTCCCAATCTCTTCGAGACAGAGCGATGGGAAGGGGAGCGGCGCCCTCTCCGGATAATGGAGGGCGTATGAAATCGGAACCCGCATATCGGGAAGCCCCATCTGGGTTATGACTGATTTGTCAAAAAACTCGACCAGGGCATGGATAATACTCTGGCGATGAATCAGGACATCAATTTTCTCGGACGACATATCAAAGAGCCAACGGGCCTCCATGATCTCAAAACCTTTGTTCATCAGGGTAGCGGAATCTATTGAGATTTTGGGTCCCATTTTCCAGTTGGGATGGGCGAGGGCCTCCTTTGGGCTTACCGTCTTCTTTCTCTCCTCCGAAAATCCGAAGAGCGGCCCGCCCGATGCGGTCAGGATAATCCTGGCGACATCAGAATACCGCTCGCCGGAGAGAATCTGAAAAATCGCCGCATGCTCGCTGTCGATCGGAAGGATCGGGACGTTTTGAAGCCTCGCTTCCCTTTGAATGATCTCTCCCGCCATGACCAATGCTTCCTTATTGGCAAGCGCCACCGTTTTTTTGCCCCGAATGGCAGCGAGCGTGGGGAGCAGACCCGCGGCGCCGACCATGGCGGAGACTACCAATTCGCCTTCCGAAAGACGGGCGACCTCCATGAGACCTTCCATGCCGGTTAGAATTTCGGGTCTATCTCCAGAAAGTCGTTTGGTTAGTTTTTTCGCGGCCGCCTCCTCTGTCAGAGAGACCACCTTTGGGTGAAATTTCCGTATCTGGGCTTCTAACGTTGCGTCGTCGGATCGGGCGGCAAGCCCCACTACTTCAAAACGCTCTGGAAAACGGCTAATGATATCGAGGGTATTTACACCAATCGATCCTGTTGATCCCAAAATAATGATCTTTTTCATCGCGCCTGCGTTTTTCCTAAAAGCTGCCAGGGGTGACGTATCCCTTTACCAAAATTAGGTAATAATAAAATACGGGGGCTGCGAACGCAACCCCGTCCAACTTATCAAAAAGGCCGCCATGCGCTGGAATAAGCTGACTGGAATCTTTGACCCCGGCGCTCCTCTTGAACATCGACTCTGTCAGGTCGCCAAGCTGTCCGAACAGGCCTGACAAAAATGACAGCACAAAGATTTCCCTCCAGGAGAAAATCGGAAGAAAAACCAGTTTTGCAAAACATCCCCCGATGAGACTTGAGGTTAACCCTCCAATGGCGCCTTCGATTGTTTTGTTGGGGCTTATCTTCACGTGGAGTTTCCGTTTTCCAATCAATCGACCGACATAATAAGCGCCGGCGTCCCCCAACCAGACAATCCACAAC